>DATJLB010000080.1:0-3844 GCA_035490915.1 Geobacteraceae bacterium | reverse complement strand
CTGCCGGAGGGGCCGATGCTGGCCCCTTTTTACGATCTGCTCTCGACAAGAATTTACGCGCATTACGGCCTGGCGGAAGGCCTGGCAATGAAGATCGGCGACGAGAATGATCCGGACGCCATCCGGAAGAAGCACTGGGAGCTGTTCGCCGAGGAGGTCGGCATAAAACCACGGCTGGTGCTGACCCGTGTCGCCGATCTCGCGCAGAAGATCGAGGCTGCACGCCTGCAGCTCTTCAAGGGCGCCTTTGCACCTCACAGGGGCGATGCCCTGTACCGCCTGATGGAATTCATGGGGAAGCAGGCGGAGAAGACCCTGCGAAGGCTGTCATAAGCAAGTGAGGCTTCACCCGGGCAGGATTCATGAGGCTTCGCCGCCCCCCTGCACTAATGGTATTTCCTCGATCTCCATGTGCAGGAGATCCACCGTGAGCTTCCTGTTGCGCAACGGGACCCCCGTTCCCAGGAGGATCTTGCAAACTTCGGCCACCTCCAGTCCGGCTACAACCGCCGGGGTGAAGGAGGGGTTTCCCAGTTCTTTCTCCACTCCGTGGCCGGTCTCGCGTCCAGCGAATATGCGCTGTACCGTCCGTTCCCCGGGGAACTGCGATGCCACCTGCCCGTACCAGCCGCCGATGGCTCCATGGACGAGCGGGATTGCCAGTTCTTCACACGCTTCGGCCAGGTCAAGGCGGGCGGTTACGTTGTCCAGGGCATCCACCGCTACCTGTGCGCCGTTGAGGATGTCCCGGCCGTTGGTCTCGGTAAAGGAGCGGGCCATGGGGACAAGAGTGACCGCCGGGTTGATCGTTTCGACCCTCTGCCGGGCCGCCTCCACCTTGGCACACCCGAGCATGCCCGGAGTGGCGAAGAGCTGCCGGTTCAGGTTGTGCTCAACGAAGACGTCGGGGTCGACCGCGATGATCTCTCCGACTCCGAGTCGCGCCAGCGCTTCGATGATGTACCCACCCAGACCGCCGCATCCAATCACGGCAACTTTGCTTCGAAACAACTGCAGCTGCTCCCCGACGGAGATGGTCTGCCGGTTGCGCTGATAGCGGGCCGGCAGCAGTCCGATCGTCAGGATTGCTTCCTCGATTGTGGCCAGCGGCAGATGGAACCGTTCAGCCGCAGCCACTTGAGTGCGCCACGGGAGGAGGTCCCCTTCCGCGTGCTCATGCAGGTAGTCGCTCACAGCGCTCATATCTATCTCCCCCAGGAAACGGGAGAATGACAAGGATGTCCTGTGTTGATATCCGGCACGCCCGCTGTCATGCATATATACGTGTTCCATAATGGTCACCAGCCACGATCTCACGACCTTGTAGGGAGTTTTTCCATCGACATGATTTCAGCCCCCAGGAGCGTGCTTTACGGTCCTTTGAAATCCTGAATGGTATTTCCGCCATCGACAACAATCAGTTGGCCGGTCAGATAGCTGCAGCGGGGGCTTGCCAGGAATAGGGCGACCTCAGCGACCTCATCCGGTCTTCCGGGACGTCCGACAGGCGTATAGCGTCCAGCCGCCAACTCTTCGGGAGTGCTCGAGGGGGTGGCTATCCACCCGGGGGCTATGGCGTTGACCGTCACGCCGGATGCGGCTACCTCGTGGGCGATGGCTCTCGTCAGGCCAGCCATGCCTGCCTTGGCGGAACTGTAAGCAGCAGAACACGGATAGGTCACCAGCGGTCCGGTGACAGACGATATATTCACAACCCGCCCATAGCCGCGTGCCAGCATCCCGGGCAAGACCGCGCGGGTAACGAGGAAACAGGTATTCAGGTTAATATCGATCCCCCGTTTCCAGCTGTCGAAGGAAAGGTCGTGTGTCAGTACCTGTTCGCTGTCATCGAAGCCGGTCTGCATCATGCCCGCATTGTTGACGACAATATCGATGCGTCCGAAGCGTGTCAGCACATCGCCGACCAAGGCGTCAACCTCCTTTTCGCGCGTCAGGTCGGCGACAACCGCCAGGTGCTCCCGTCCCCCGCCGGGGAGTTCATTCCTTCGCTCAAATATCCTTTCGGTGGTCGAGGTGATGGCGACCGCGGCTCCTGCCCGCGCAAGCAGAGTAGCTACTGCGAAGCCGATTCCCCCTGCGCTGCCGGCGCCGGTGACCAACGCCGTATGTCCGCTCATATCGAACATGTTCCCTCGCTACAGGTTCTCAACTACAACCAGGCAGCCACCCCTTTCAACTCCGGCTCGAAGACCTCCCAGACCCTTTTCTGAAGCTCGGCAATAAATTCCGGGCCGGTAATGTTCGGCAGCTTGATGTTCGGGTTCGGTCGCTCCCACACCTCGGCAGGAAGGGTGTATTCGTGTTTTTCGTATCCTTGCCGGAGCTCGAGGGCCAGACCGAGCAGGAACGCCCTGCGTACGGCGGCGGCCAGGTTTTCGGTCGTTACTTCCAGCCCGAACTCGCTCTTGAGACAGTCCACCACCATCTGGGTGCAGATCCCCTTGGTAATGTCAAAAAACGTGCAGAGGCCGATCATGTTGAAACCGACAATCTGCAGCTTGTCCCTGGTGATCCCCTGGACCCAGGAGTCCATGTCCGACTTTCCCTCACGGGTGAGAAGCCCGTACGTCGCCATCGACATGTGCCCACCGGCAATGCCCCAGGCGTACCCCGGGTTTGTTTCGGCCTGGTAAGCCGGTAACTCCAGCCCCTTGACCTGGTAGGCATAGGAAGTCTCGCCGGTAGCCTCGGAGAGACGCTTGGAGCCCCGCCCGATCTCCGGCAGATTTCCCAGGCCGGCCTGTTCGACAAGTTCCTGTATCTTTACAAAGTCTCCGAAGGTCGCACCGTTCAGCAGCGGCTGTTCAGGGTGTCTTTCGTTGTATGACAGCAGGTAGGCAATGGTCACCCCCAGGGAAATGGAGTCCATCCCGTAATTGTCACACAGATGGATCAGCCGGGCTGCCTGGCCGGCATCATGGATACCGATATTGGTCCCCAGCAGATTGAGCGGTTCGTAGTCGAACTTGGCCAGAAACTTGCCGGTGCTGCCGTCTTCCTTCTTTTCGTGGACATTGTTGTGGCAGGTTATCCCGCAGCGATGGCAGGCTTCCGATTTGATCACAAACTGCTTTTCCACGTGTTCCCGAAACAGTTTCTCCGGCAGGGCGTTCCCCTGTGGCCGGAAGTTGTGTGTCGGTACGGCATGAAAGACCTGCAGCACATCGTACGCAGCCCAGGTGCCGCCGCCGCCACCACGCTTGATCGGCTGAAGCCGCGTCGAACCTCCACCCTTGACGACATTGAGATTGACGTTCCTGATCTCGGGCGAAACGGCCTTGATCCTGTCGCTGCTCTGGGCCACCAGGGCGAGGAGGTTTTTGTAGCCCATGAGGCTGCCCATGCCGCCGCGGCCGGCAAAACGCATCTTGTCCTCTCCGGATTTGAGCTGGTTATCGGTCGAGAGCGCCACCGCACCCATGTAGACGTTATCCCACTGCTCCCCGGCCTGGCCGATTGCGGCGAAGTGGGCATTGCCGTATTCCTTCTGCAGGGCCATCATCTTGTCGTGGGTGGAAAGGCCGAGCAGATGATCGGCCGGTTTCAGCTCTACCAGCGGCCCTTCCGCAGTTTCCCTGATTAAAGCGTAGACCGGTTTTTCGGAGCGGTTTTCAAAGATCAGTTCATCCAGGCCGGCCCACTTGAACTTGGCGCCGAAATTTCCACTGCCGGTTGACCACATGGCTGCCGGCAACCCCTTCTTCGACTCTTTGAGCGGGCTGTATCCTGAAAAATAGGTGCGCAGACCGGTCATGGCCGTGCTGCCGGTCAGCAGGCCGGTATTGACGATCAGCGGGTTTTCCTCGCAATAGGCGTGGCTGAT
>DATJLB010000079.1:0-5090 GCA_035490915.1 Geobacteraceae bacterium | reverse complement strand
CAACGTGAGCCACGCCAACAATAAAACCAAGAGGACCTGGCACCCGAATCTGCAGAAGATCAAGGCCGTCAGGAACGGCAGCGTCATGAGCATCAAGGTCTGCACCCGCTGCATCCGCTCCGGCCACGTCGTAAAGGCGATCTAAAGGCAGTTTTGAGTTGCTAGTTTTGAGTTTTTAGTTCAAAAGCGAAAAGATCTGTCTCCGGAAAGCCGCTTTGCGTATGCAATTGCGGCTTTTTCCTTTTTCTTGTAGTTCAACTCAAAACTAAGAACTCAAAACTCAAAACTGTTTTTCCTGTGCGATGACCTCGATCTCCACCCGAGCCCCCCGCGGCAACCCTTTCACCTCCACGGTGGAGCGGGCGGGCGGATTCTCGGGAAACCTTCTCCCATAGACCTCATTCACCGCAGCGAAATCCGCCAGGTCCGTGAGGAAGATGGTACTCTTCACCACGTCATCGAAAGCGAGTCCCGCCGCCCCCAGGACCTGCGCGATATTCTCCATCACCTGCTCGGTCTGCTCCCGGATGTCTGCCCCGCGCAGCTCTCCCGTCACCGGATCGAGCGGGATCTGCCCCGAGCAGAACACGAACCCGCCCGCCTTTACCGCCTGGGAATAGGGGCCGATCGCCTTCGGAGCCCTGTCGGTCGCAATGATTTCTTTGCTCATAATTCCCTCCGGACATCTTGAGTGAGATGTGAGAAGTGAGATGTCATACGTGAATGACCTTAGAGGCCTCCACGTCTCACGTCTAGCATCCAACGTCTCACGGTTGCTAGCCCTTGAGCCGTTCCACCTTGATGACCCCTCCCACCTTCATGACGTTGTTGATAACCCGGTTGAGGTGAACAAGGTCGGTCACCTCAACCTCGAAGGTGTTGATCCCGCGCTTGTCCACGGTGCTCTGGATGGACGCCTTGGAGATGTTGGCCTCGCAGTTGGTGATCGCCTGGGTGATGTTGGCGAGGATCCCCTTCTGATCGTGACAGTAGACCCTGATGTTGACCGGCAGAGCCGACTTTTTGCTGGTGTTCCAGGCAATCTCGATGCGACGCTCCGGGTCGCTTTCAAGGGCTAGGGCGCAGTCGGCGGTATGGACGGTGACCCCGCGACCGCGGGTGATGAACCCGACGATGTCGTCCCCCGGCACCGGATTGCAGCACTTGCCGAACCGGACCAGCACATCGTCGACCCCGTTGATCTGGATGGCGCTCGCGGACTTGCGGGTCAGCTTCTCGATCACCTTGCCGATCCGGCTCTCCTTCCGCTCCTGCCGCTCCTCCAGTTTCTCCGCCGGAACCAGCTTGCCGACGACCTGGGTGGCGGAAAGCTTCCCGTAGCCGACCGCCGCCAGCAGGTCGTCTTCCCCCACGAAGCCGAAGTCGACCGCCACCCGCCGCAGATCGCCGGTTTTCTGGAGCTTGCCGAGGTTGAGGGAGTAACGACGAAACTCCTTCTCGGCGATCTCCCGCCCGAGTGTGATGCTCCGAAGCCGCTCCTCGGTCTTGATCCAGGCCCGGATCCTGTTCCTCGCGCGGGAGCTCCTGACGATCTTCAGCCAGTCCTTGCTCGGCGTATGGTGAGGCGAGGTGATCACTTCCACGATGTCGCCGGTCCTGAGCTCGTGCTTCAGGGGGACCAGCTTGCCGTTAACCTTGGCGCCGACGCAGCGATGCCCCACGTCGGAATGGATGCTGTAGGCGAAGTCGATCGGGGTGGACCCCTTGGGGAAGGACTTCACGTCCCCCTTCGGAGTGAAGACGTAGACCTCCTCCGGGAAGAGCTCCACTTTCACGGTATCCATGAACTCCCGGGAATCCTGCAGCTCCTTCTGCCACTCCAGGAGTTGGCGGAGCCAGGCAAACCGCTTGACGTCCTTCTCGTCGTACCCCTTCCCCTCCTTGTACTTCCAGTGCGCCGCGATCCCCGCCTCGGCGACCCGGTGCATCTCCGCCGTCCGTATCTGCACCTCCATCCGCTCGCCAAAGGGGCCTATGACCGTCGTATGGAGCGACTGGTACATGTTCCCCTTCGGCATGGCGATGTAGTCCTTGAACCGCCCCGGAATCGGCTTCCAGGTGGAGTGGACGATGCCGAGCACCTCGTAGCACTCCCGGATATCCTCGACCAGAACACGGATGGCGATCAGGTCGTAGATCTGGTCGATGTCGACGCTGCGGATCTCCATCTTCCGGTAGATGGAGTAGAGGTGCTTGCTCCGTCCCGAGACCTCCCCCTTGATCCCGTGCTCGGCAAGTTTCTCGGAGATGATCTTGGTGACCTCCTGCACGTCCGCTTCCCGCTCTTTCTTCTTCTTGGTCACCTTGGACGCGAGGTCGTAGTAGAGCTGGGAATCGAGATAGCGGAACGAGAGGTCCTCCAGCTCGCTCTTGATCCAGGAGATCCCGAGTCGGTTGGCGATCGGGGCGTAGATGTCCAGCGTCTCCTTGGCGATCGAGCGCTGCTTCGGCTCCGGCTGGTACTGGAGGGTCCGCATGTTGTGGAGCCGGTCCGCCAGCTTCACGAGGATGACCCGGATATCGTCGGACATGGCGAGGAGCATCTTGCGGAAATTCTCCGCCTGACTCTCCTCCTTCGTCTTGAAGTGGATCTTGCCGATCTTGGTGACCCCGTCCACCAGGTTGGCCACTTCCGCCCCGAAGGTGTTCTCCAGCTCCTCGTGCGTCGCGAGGGTGTCCTCGACCGTGTCGTGGAGGAGCCCCGTGACCACCGTTGCGACATCGAGCTTCAGGTCCGCCAGGACCCCCGCCACCTCCATCGGATGGACCAGGTACGGTTCCCCGGAGAGGCGCGTCTGCCCTTGGTGGACCTTCGCGCAGAAGACGTACGCCTTCCGGATCAGGTCGAGGTCGGCCGTCGGGTTGTAGCGGGAGACTTTGTCGAGGATGTCGTTTAATCTGATCATGGATCGCCGTGCAAAACGTAAGGAGTGAGGACCCGTCACTCCTCACTCCTCATGTGGTTGTGCAGAGACAAAAAAAGGGCGGAAGCGCGGAGGCTCCAGCCCTTATAGTCAGGGAATTAGCGGCTTTTTCGCTGGGTCAGGCCATAGCTCAGCTTGCCGGAGGCGATCTCCCGCAGCGCGAGCACCACGTTCTTGTTGTCCGCCTTGTTCTCGATCAGCGGCCGAACTCCCTTGTAGAGCTGCTTGACCCTCTTCGCCGCCAGCATGACGAGGAGGAATCTGTTGTCAACCTTCTCCAGACAATCTTCTACGGTTACCCTTGCCATTGTTGCTCCTTTCAGTCGCAAAGCGCGTGACACGGGGCGCAGGGCCCCAGGAAATAACCCAAGCCCAGCACCCGGCGTCTCAAATATCGAATTTCTCGGAAACCGCCGCTAACACCCGCCCGGTCCTGCACCGCTCGGCAACGATGACCGACTTGAGGTCCGTCACCGCGTCGATAAAGACGTCGTTGACGATGATGTAATCGTACCAGCGCGACTCCCGGATCTCCGAAGACGCACCTTCGAGGCGCCGGTCGATCACCTCGGCGCTGTCTGCATTGCGGGAATCGAGCCTGCGGCGGAGCTCGTTGAAGCTCGGCGGCAGGATGAAGATGAACACCCCGCCCGAGTAGCGCTCCTTAAGCTGGCGCGCCCCCTGGCAGTCGATGTCCAGAATGACGTCGACGCCGGCGGCACGGTATTCGTCGAGGGTCTTGAGGGCCGTGCCGTACAGGTTGCCATGGACCTCGGCCCATTCGGCGAACTCACCCGCAGCAACCATCCGCTCGAACTCTTCCGTGGAGACGAAAAAATAGTCGCGGCCATGTTCCTCGCCAGGCCTGGCCCGACGGGTAGTGTAACTGACAGAATGCCGCAACTCCGGGAAAATGTCAATTACTTCCTTGCAGAGCGTGGTTTTACCGGCACCCGACGGTGCCGAAATGATGTAGAGTACCCCTTCTCGTTTCATGATGTTTCCTTTGAAAACGGTGAGACGTCTCACTCGATGTTCTGCACCTGCTCCCGAATCTTCTCCAGCTCGGCCTTCATTTGGACCACACAGGAGGCAATCTCAGCATCGTTCGCCTTGGAACCGATGGTGTTTACCTCCCGGTTCAGCTCCTGGAGGAGAAAGTCGAGCTTCCGCCCTACAGGCTCGGTCAACAGGAGGGTATCGTCGACCTGCCGGAGATGGCTGTCGAACCTGACCAGTTCCTCGGTGATGTCGCCCCGGTCCGCCATGAAGGCGATCTCCTGGGCGAGACGCGCCTCGTCCACGCCGCTCTCCCCCGCGAGCTGCGCCACCCGCTCCTTGAGCCGTTTGCCGTTCTCGACCACTACCTGGGGAGCCCGTTCCGCGACCCTGTCGATCAGGGACGAGAGCATTTGCCGCCGTCCCCGCAGGTCCTCCAGGAGCGCCGCACCTTCCTTGAGCCGCATCGTCTCAAGGGAGTCGACGGCCGCGGTCACCGCCGCGAGGAGATCTTCGTGGAGCGTCTCCGCCGGTCCTTCGCTCTCCCCTGCGCCCAGGACATCCCGCTGGGAAGCAACCAGCGAGAGTGTAACCGGATCGGGAAGCCCCAGCTCGTCCCTCATCCTGAGAAGCGCCTCGTGATAGGCCTTCGCGAGCGGCAGGTTGAGAACCGGCAGGGCCCCGCCACCGGCGCCGCCTTCCTGCTGGACGAAGACCTCGATCTTACCCCGCTTCAGCCGGCCGGCCACCGTTTTGCGCACCTCGTTTTCGCAGGCCATGAGCTGGCGGGGAAGCTTGACGTAAATCTCTCCGTAGCGGTGGTTCACCGACCGGATCTCCGCGACTATCCGTCCGCCTGCTGAGACAGTTTCGGCCTTGCCGTAGCCGGTCATGCTTTTGATCATGGAATCCTCTCTCAATGAAACGTGGATTTTTAGCTAGGTCAAGGCGGGCAAGGGATGACGCGGAGGCGTAGTACCCACTGGGCATAAACAGCGCTACGCCGCACAAGGAATCCCGCAGCCCAACGTGGAGATAGCGGAAAAGTCGCGTTTCAGCTGTACTTCTCCAGTATCGAGTCGATAATATTCGTGGTCGACTTACCGTCCACGAACTCGACCAGCTCAACGCGCCCCCCGTACGACT
>DATJLB010000078.1:0-12907 GCA_035490915.1 Geobacteraceae bacterium | reverse complement strand
ACCCGACCTGACTTGAAATACAGAGGGTGTTGCGGTCCTCCTCAGGTATCAGCACCGACTCAATGGTAGTGCCGTCCGCCAGTCGAAACAGATACTTCCTGGTGCCGTCCTCGGACACCTCCACCGCCTCGGGCTCGAGAGTGCTGATCCATGCGGCGTCAGCCAACTCGCGCCGCAACTCCTTGGAGAGGTTGGACATCTCCTCGAAAGAAACCGCACCCTTCTGGTAGAGCCATTTGAAGACCTGCCTGGCCCGGTACCGCTCCTTGCCGTGCCTGGCAAGATAAGCCTCCAGCTCAACCAGGTCAAAATTTTTCAGATCCGTTTTTTCCACTACACCTCATACTCATACTTGTGTTACGTGTCTCATGTCCGCCCTTATCGGCGCACATATGAAAAAGCCCTTCATAGGAAGGGCTCATGTCATCTATGCCAGCAACGTTCAGACAAGCTCCAGCTGGCTGAAAAAGTAAGGAATCTCGAAGGCGGCCGTCTCGGGAGCATCGGAGCCGTGCGTACTGTTCTCCTCGATGCTCACCCCGAATTCCTTCCGCAAGGTTCCAGCCTCCGCGTTGGCCGGGTTGGTGGCCCCCATGAGGCCACGCCAGGCGGCGATGGCGTTTTCTTTTTCCAGGGCCAGGACCACCACCGGACTCCGGGACATGAACGTGCAGAGATCGTTGAAGAAGGGGCGCTCCTTATGGACATAGTAAAAGCCTTCGGCCTGAGCCTTGGTGAGATGGATCTTCTTCATGCCGACGACCTTGAAGCCCGCATCCTCGATCCTTGCCAGTATCTTGCCCGTAAGGTTCCGTTCAACGGCATCAGGCTTGATGATCCCAAATGTTCTTTCCATGCTCTCCTCCACACCATATGCGTTGATATTCTAGTAGACCGTTTCGTATATCATTTTCAGCGCCCGCTTGTCAATCCGTTTCTGGGCACCTGCAATGAAAATAGCCTACAGAAAAGATTCTGTAGGCTATTCCGTCCCGAAAAATCGGAAACGTAAATGAATTACTTCTTCTCAGCCGGAGCAGCAGCCGGAGCAGCGGCCGGAGCAGCCGGAGCTTTAGCGGAAGACATCGGCTTCTGCTCGGGAGCAGGCACAGCAGCCGGGGCCGGAGCCGGAGCCGGAGCTTCTTCTTTCTTCTTGCAGCCAGCGGTGAAGGCCAGAGCCAGAGTAAGACACAGAGCTAAGGAAATCAGTTTTTTCATCGACAGTTCACTCCTTTTTTTTTAGTTTACCATGAGAGCGCAGAGCGCATGGTTTTAAAAACACATCACGGGAATATACTATCTTAAAAACAAAAGTCAAGATTTTTTTACCGAATTTTTACCGCTGACGGCACAATATATAATATTTCACCTGTTCCGATAAGGGCAGCAATTATGGTCCGGCACTACAGATTGATGCAGACCATCTTGATGTTGGTCATCTCTTCCATGGCATAGCGAAGTCCTTCCCGCCCCAGGCCGCTTTCCTTGTTTCCCCCGTAGGGCATATGATCAGCCCGGAAGGTCGGGACGTCGTTTATGATGACCCCTCCCACATCGAGCCTCTTGACCGCCCTGAACGCCTTGCTGATGTCGTTCGTGTAGACCCCCGCCTGGAGGCCGTATACCGAATCGTCCGCCATGTCCAGTGCTTCGTCGAAGGTTTCGTAGGGAAGGACCGAAACTATCGGCGCAAAGACTTCGGAACAGACGACCTGCATATCCTTGGTCACCCCGGTCAGGATGGTCGGTGTCAGGCAATTTCCGACCACCTCGCCACCGGTTTCGACCCGGGCGCCCATCCGGCGGGCCTCCTCCAACCAGGCAACCGCCCTCTCCAGCTCCTTGCGGGAGATCATTGGTCCGATATCGCACCCCTTGTCGAGGGGATCGCCCACCTTCAACCTGCGGGTCGCCTCGACGAATTTTGCAACGAACTCGTCATAGCGTGCCTGATGGACGAAGATCCGCTGGACTGAAATACAGACCTGACCTGAGTTCGCAAAGCTGCCGACCACGCAGCGGGGCACGGCTGCAGCCACATCGGCATCCTCCTCGATGATGGTCGGCGAATTGGAACCGAGTTCCAGGGTGACCCTCTTCAGACCGCACCGGGCCTTGATCCCCCTCCCGACCGGAGGACTGCCGGTAAACGTGATCATTGCCAGCCGCTCGTCCTCCACCAGCTTGTTGCCGACGGTTGCGCCGCTGCCGATGAGGAGGTTGAGCGCCCCCGCCGGCAGCCCCGCCTCTTCCAGCAACTCTGCAAGCTTGATGGAGGTGAGGGGGGTCTTGGTGGCGGGCTTCAGGATCAGAGAGTTGCCGGCCGCGATGGCCGGCGCCACCTTGTGGGCGACCAGGTTGAGCGGAAAATTGAAGGGGGTGATGGCGCCGATAATCCCGATGGGGACCCGGATGTAGAACCCGAACCGCCCCGCGGAAACCGGCGAAGCGTCCATCGGCACAATCTCGCCGTGGCTTGCCTTCGCCTCCAGCGAAGCGAAACGGAAGGTCTCCGCGCTTCTTTCCGCCTCGGCCAGGGCGAATTTCCACGATTTGCCGGCCTCGCGGGCAATAATGGCGGCTATTTCCTCCTTGTCCCTCAGGATGTAGTCCGCCGTATGGGCCAGGATCTCCGAGCGTCTGTGCGCCGGCATTTCGGACATCGCGGCATATCCCTGGCGAGCAGCGTAGATCGCCCTTTCCACCTCCTTCTCTCCTGCCTCGGGCACCACCCCTATGACCGAATCGTCATACGGGTTGACCACATCGATCCCCGGCAGGTCGTCTCCCAGCCACTCTCCCCCGATCAGCACCCTGTAACGCCTGGTCATACACTCCCCCTTGTCCCGTCGCTTAATTCTTGCCATTATTTGCCCAAATATAGTACATTAAAAGCTGGTTGGCAACATCTGACACAAGGAGTGCTGCATGGCCAAAATGCTGTCATCGGAAGAAAAAAAGATCCTTTTGGGGATAGCCCGCGAAGCCATAGTAACGTCCGTTGAAACCGGGACCATTCCGCGGCGGGAGGAACAACGCAAGGTCCTCCTTGAACAGCGGGGGTGTTTCGTCTGCATCAAGATCGACGGCAAACTCCGCGGCTGCATCGGCAACTTCACGGCGGACAAGCCGCTCTACCACCTGGTCCAGGAAATGGCGATCTCAGCGGCAACCAGGGACCCCCGTTTCTATCCGATGCAGAAGGGAGATCTCGGCAATTTCAGCCTTGAAGTTTCCGTCCTCACCCCCCTCAAGAAGATCTCCTCCATCGACGAGATCGAGGTCGGCATCCATGGCATTTACATCGAAAAGAACTTCTCCCGAGGGGTGCTGCTCCCCCAAGTAGCCGTCGAGTATGGCTGGGACAGGGAAGCCTTCCTCAACCAGACAAGCATGAAGGCAGGCATGCCGGCAGATGCCTGGCAGGAAGGGGCAGACCTTTACATTTTCAGCGCCGACGTGTTCAGCGAAAAGTAACCCGATACAACTTCCATTTTGTCACCTTGCACAAAAAAAGGGAGATGCCGAAGCATCTCCCTTTTCTGTTCCGCAAAGGGCGGTGCGCCCTCGTATTAGAACTTCCGGCCGCCTTCTTCTGCCCACTTCTCAAGCATCGGGGTGGTGACGGACTTCGGACGCTCGATGGCGTAGCCAAGGCCGCGGTCCCAGGTGATGTTGGCCATGCAGCCGAGCGCACGGCCGACGCCGAAGAGGACGGTGTAGAAGTCCCATTCCTTGAGGCCGTAGTACCACTGGATGACGCCGGACTGCGCATCGACGTTCGGCCAGGGGTTCTTCGCCTTGCCGTGCTCCATGAGGACGCCCGGGGCGGTTTCGAAGATCATGGCCACCAGCTTGAACAGCGGATCGTCCTTGAGGCCCGGGGTCTTGAGGCAGAACTCACGCTGCGCCATGTAGCGCGGGTCGGTCTTGCGGAGAACGGCGTGGCCGTAGCCCGGAACGACCTGACCAGAGTTGAGCGTATCCCAGAGAGCCTTGGTGATGAGCTCTTTGGTCGGCTCGACGCCTTTGCAGTACTTCTCCTGGAACTTGATGGTCCAGTCGAGCACTTCCTGGTTGGCGAGGCCGTGGAGCGGGCCGGCGAGACCATTGAGGCCAGCGGAGTAAGCATAGTACGGATCGGACAGGGCCGAGTGCACCAGGTGGGTGGTGTGGGCCGAGACGTTGCCGGACTCGTGGTCGGAGTGGAGGATGAAGTACATCCGGGCCACGTCCTTGTACTGATCGCTCTGGCCGATCTGATGGGCGAAGTTGGCGCCGCAGTCGAGCTTCGGATCGATGGCGACCTGCTTGTCGCCGCGGTACTTCAGATTGTAGATGAAGGCGGCGATGACCGGAATGCGGGCCACGAGGTCATAGGCGTCCTCGTAGACGTATTCCCAGGCGACCTTCTTGTTGAACTTGCCGGAGTTGTAGAAGCCGGCAAACTTGGAATCCTTCTGGAGGGCAAGGATACCGACGGAGAGCATCACCATCGGATGGCTGTCACGCGGCAGTGCGCGGATGGCGGTGAACACGTACTCGGGCACTGCCTGACGTACCTTCCACTCGGCCAGGGCTTCATCGACTTCGGCCTGGGTCGGGACATCTCCGGTGAGGAGGAAGTGCCAGAAGGACTCGACGGTCGGGTAGTCGGAGCCGGCAGCCTTGGGGAGCGCCTCGAAGGTTTCGGGGATGGTCTTGCCGCGGAAGCGGATCCCTTCCTGCGGATCGAGATAGGAGATGTCGGTGACAAGGGCGCGGATGTCGCGGGCGCCGCCGATGCACTGGTCGATGGTTACCTGGTCGATGATGACCTTGCCGAACTCCTTGACGAGCCGGGTAGTGCGGGGTTGATGCGCCTCGATCTTCTGCTTCAGAGTGTCCTTCAGTGCCATGTTGCCTCTCCTTTCGTCTGTTGGGGTTGTTGAAAAAAAACGAATCTGATCACATGCAAAAAGCTATAGAGACATCTTCCTTTCCAGCGGTTACGTGAGCCGTCACTCAACTATAGCAATCAGGTACTGGCAGTCAACTGTGGTTTGAAGTGTTGAGCCATGCGGGATACGGAGGATACGTTTACGGCGTCGGAAATGATTTTCTAGAATACTGTATACAATTACTCTAATTCTGTATTCCACCCTCCAAGATTAAATTCAACAAAAAATTTCCGGCTCGACCATTCTCGGCATGCCTACAAGATGATCAGCTCCTCATCGGAAAAGGTGAGGCGCTTCAGGCCGCTTTCGGTGAGATAGAAGGTGTTCTCGATCCCGACGGCCCCCTCTCCCGGAAAGACCACTTTCGGTTCGAAAGCGAACACCATCCCCACTTCGAACGTCGGATCGTTGAAGCCGCGGGCAATGAAAGGGCACTCGTCGATCTCCAGCCCGAGGCCATGACCGATGAATGATACCTGAGCCCCCCTCGCCCCCATGAAGCTGTCGGCATACCCCATCTCTGCGGCGAGGGAGAGGCAGTCGTCGTACACCTTACCCCACGCAACCCCCGGCGCGACGAGCTCCTCCATCCGCGCCTGCACCGCGAGCATGTCGTCATACCCCTTGCGGAGCCGGTCGGACAGGCCACCGATGGCAAAGATGCGGGTCTGGTCCACGAGGTAGCCGTCGAACGAGCCGGCAAAGTCGACGATGACCGGTTCGTTCCGTGCGATCCGCTTCCAGCTTGCGCCCTGCCCGAAGCAGGGGTGCGGACCCATCCCCCCGAGGGGGGTGTCGAGGTAGGCGGGGACCGCCGTGTCCGCACCGGAAAAAACATGGGCGTACACCATCTCGCCGTTGAAGGCACGCATCCGCACCAGCCCCTGGTGCCCCTGCTTTCGGGCCACGCATTCAAGCTCCGCTGCCAGCTCTATGTCGCTCATCCCCTCCCTGATCACCTCTTTTGCCCGCCGGTAGACCTTGTCGACCTGCTGGGCCGCATCCTGGAGGACGTGGATTTCGTAGTGGGTCTTGATCGCCCTGACCTTGCGGATCAGCGGGGTGGCGTCCACAAACTCACCGCCGGGAAAGACCTTCCGGTAGCGCTCGAAGAAATTCACCGGCAGCACGTCCAGCTCCAGGCCGATCCTGGCGGGGACGGCATAGCCGTACTCGGCAAGGATGGCGGGAATGTCCTTCATCGAGGAGAAGGGAACCAGCTCCTTCAGCCCGCTCTCCATCCTGGCGCGGGAAATATCCTTGCGCACCATGTATATCGGCTCACCTTGCGCCGGCACGTACAGGTTGCCCGACTGGATGGTGCCGGTAAAGTAGAAGAGGTCCGTGTTCTGCAGGATTATTACCGCATCGAGGCGTTCGTCGGCCATATGCTGCTGAAGCTTCCGGAAGCGGTATTCCAGTTCGTTTTTCGGCGTGATCCGCATTGCTTCTCCCCAAAGACGTAGTCGTGCAGGTGCTCTCCGCACGGCAGAAACTGTATACCAAACGTCGGCCGGATGTCCAGCGGGAATTGAGCAATGCTGAAGGAGCGGCAGAGGCTTCCGTCGGTCAAGATAAAGGAACGATTTATTTCTGTTCGAGCACCTTGATAACCGCAGGAACAGCTTCGCGCATGAGGTTCTGCATGGTTTTGTCCAGAATGTCCGGAAGGAGGCGTTCCCGGCCGGTGACCGCCACGTCGGAGCTGACGGTCTCATAGCTGAGCCTGGCAACCTTCTGCCCATCCCGCCAGACCTCGACCGAAGCCTTTATCGAGCCTTTCGCCTCGTCCTTTACCAGACTGGAAACATCATCCAGGGAGACCGCCGTGTTGCTCAGGGAGAGCCCCTTCGTTGCCTGAGACGGCACCTCGCTGACCTGAACAACGGCGTAACCCGCGGCCATCAACTCAGCACTCAATGCCTGTAATACCAGATCGGCCGGCAGCGTGTCGACGACGATGCTGCCGGTCTTGTTCCCGTCCGTGTCCTTGACGCTGCCGATGACCCACTGCACCGCCTGCTTCGAACCGGCAGGCGGAGGCTCAGCCTCCCGTGCCAGGTAGAGCTTGCCCCCCTCGCCAACAGCATGGACCGTCGGTTCGTAGAGGAGGGTAACTTTCCGGTCGGCAGTGGTGGCGCACCCTGCCATCGCGAGCGTCAGCAGCACCAGGGCAAAAAATGGAAAGATTCCTTCAAGCGATTTTGTCATGACAGCCTCCTTCGGCCTCAAGAAACTTGCATCCTGCATTTCAGCCTTCACCCCCTCACCGCCTCGGAAGTCCGTCGGTGGCGCCGGAACATGCTCGCCACCAGGGCGCCGACGCGGCGGACGATATGACGTGACTCGGTCCGCACCACCAGGACGGGAAGCTCGGCGCGATCAACGATCTCGTGCGTGACATCACCTATCACGTACTGGCGCAGCATGTCCTCGGACGGCGAGGAGCCTGCAACTACCAGGTCATAGTCGGTTCTCTGCAGCTCCCTCAAAATCTCCGGCACCACCAGCCCATGACGGAGCCGAAATTCGCCGAATACGCCGGCCTGCTCCAGTAAGTCCTTCTGGTGGCGCAATGTTCGGCCAAGCTGTGAGTTCGACGCCAGCAGGCGGCTGGCGTCTTCCTCCACCCCGATCAAATCGGCGTACATGGCCGGAGGTTCGGCCATGACATGAATCAGGTCGACAACTGCAGAACCCATCCGGGCGATCTCGCAGGCGAAGGCCACGGCCTTGTCGGCCTGCGATCCGCCGCTGGTGCAGATCAGGATGCGCCGCAGGACTGAACGCTCGCCAATGACCACCAGCACCGGCGGCTGAACCGATTCGATGATCCTGTAAGCCCGCGCGGACATCCAGAGCGGCCCCCGCACCCCTTTGCACACGGCGCCGATCACCACCAGGTCATAGCTCTCCTCTCTGGTGCGTTTGACGATTTCCTGCACGGGGTGCCCCGCCTTGGTGATCAACTCGGCGTTGAGATGATAGTCTCTCAGTATATCCTGTTCACGCCGGAGTGCCTGCAGGAGCGGCTCCTGGTCGCTTGCCCTTTCGACAATCCCGAGAATCGCCGGCTCCGCCTCGCAGGCGGCCGCAATCAGTGCGCCGAAGCGAACCGCATTTTCCGCCTGATGCGAACCATCGCTGCAAAACAGCATCTTCATCGCTCACCTTCCGTCAAAAGTGATGTCCCGTAACAAGGCTGTAGATCAACAACCCTGCCCCGAGCAGCGGCAAGGGAACGAAGGCCAGCCTGATGCGCGTGCCGTGGTAGAACTGGGTGAGCATAGCACCGATCTGTGCCCCGATGGCTGCACCGGTGTGCATCACCAGCGCCACCATGATGTCGACGTTCCCCTTGAGCGCATGGGTAAGGGTCCCGTAGCTGGCCGAGATGACGATTTCGAACAGGTCCGTGCCGACCGCCACATGGGTGGGAACTCCCAGCAGGTAGACCAGCGCCGGCATCCGAATGTATCCCGCCCCACCGCCGAGAAACCCGCTGAACACGCCCCCTACGAACGACACACCCAGTATCGTCCAGAGGGAAATCTGCTCGATCCCCGAAACGGGAAACGAGATCATCGGCGGAAGACGGAAACGGTGGATCTGCTTCGGAACGTGCGCCAGGACCGACGTATCCTGCTTCACCTGCTCGGTTTCGCCCCGGCCCGCTTTCAGGTAGCGGGGCATGCGCGGGGCGGGTGACGCATCTTTCTTGAGCCGGGCGGCGTCTGCGGCGATGGCCTTCCTGGTACTCCGTTTCCCGAGCAGCTTAAGGGTCTGCCAGCTCTCCCAGCCGATGAACATCGAGATCGAGACGAGGACGAAGATGAAGCCGACGGCCACCACAACGTCCACATCGGCGCGGCGCTTCAGGTATTCGATGATTTGCGCACCGGCTTCCACGCCAGCTATGGTGCCGGAGACCATGATCATGCCGAGCTTGATGTCCACATTGCCGAGCGCCCGGTGCCTCTTCGCCGCAACGATGGATTTCCCGACGATGTGCGCCAGGTCGGTCCCCACCACGAAGTTCATCGGCATTCCCGCCGCAAACAGCGCCGGCCCGGCGAGGAAACTCCCTCCGACGCCGAAGAATCCTCCGAGGATCCCGACGACAAAACCGATTCCCATCAGGTAGAGGGGATGGATGTGGGTTCCGGAGACAAGGAAGTCCATGGGAGCACTCTCACCTCGCTTTGCGGCGCAGCAAGCGCACCAGCGCGCCGGTCAGCATCTCCAGGAAAACCCCCTGCACGGCAATCAACGCCATTGACAGGATCGCGTAGTGGATTTTGCTGTCATCGAAGATCTGCTTGAGTCGCGCATCCAGAAAGTTGAGGACGAGGAAGAAGTACGCCAGCACGAAGAGGGCGTACAGCGTCAGTTCGGCCAGGAATGACCCGGACGACGCGGTCTTCAGCTTGTTCAGCAGGCCTCTCATAAGGTTTCACCGCCGTCCGGCCGCATGGCGCCTGAACGACGGTGCCGGCCTTACTCGCATGAAGGATTCAATTTAATTGTAGCGGGAGAATTTGCGCTTGCAACGGACTACCACGCGAAGGCGCCCCCGATGGGGCTGCACGAAGGCCAATTGACAGTAATGCCGTTTTTGGTAGCGTTATGAAAAAGCGGTGCCGAAAGCTCGCCAAACGGAGGCAGGGCGTGGACGCTGTTCAGAACTGGCTGGGACGGGTCGCGAGGATCCTTGACTTTACAATCTTTACCACAGGCGGCGAGGAGGTGACTCTCTGGACGATCATCTACCTCCTGGTGTTCCTGTTTCTTCTCCTCTACCTGTCCGGGAAGATGAAGTCGTGGCTGGTCGAAAAAGTGCTCATCAAGGGGAAGATGGATTTCGGCGCCCGCCAGGCGTTCGCCTCCATCGTCCGCTACGTCGTGGTCGCCATCGGCGCCGTGATCATCCTCCAGACCGCCGGGATCAACCTCACCACCCTCCATGTGCTTGCCGGCACGGTGGGGATCGGGATCGGTTTCGGACTCCAGAATATAGCCAGCAACTTCGTCAGCGGCCTGATCATCCTCTTCGAGCGTCACATCCAGACCGGCGACCGGATCGAGGTGGGAAGCGTCGAGGGGGACGTGGTCGAGATCAACGCCCGCAGTACGACAGTGGTGACCAATGACAACATCGCCATCATCATCCCCAACTCCAAGTTCGTCACGGAAAACGTGGTGAACTGGAGCCTGACCGGCAAGGATGTCCGGTTTCGGGTGCCGGTCAGCGTCGCCTACGGCAGCGACCTGGAACTCGTGGTGAAGCTTCTGGAGGAGGTTGCCCGCAACAACCCGGACGTTCTCGACGACCCTCCCCCCGCTGTCAGGTTTCTCGCCTTCGGCGACAACGGCCTTCTCCTGGAGTTACGCATCTGGAGCACGACCCTGACCCACCGGAAGGCGCAGCTCATCAGTGACCTGAACTTCGCCGTCCATAAAAAATTCCAGGCGCATGGGATCGAGATGCCGTATCCCCAGCGGGACATCCACATCCGGGGCGGCACTCCTCCGGCCTAGGCAATCAGAGCCACTTTCTCCGCTTGAAGTAGAAGAGCATGGCGACGGCGATGACGAACATCACGGAAAGGCAGATCTGGTACCCCCACCGCCAATGGTATTCGGGGATGTTCTGGAAGTTCATTCCGTAGATCCCGGCGATGAAGGTGAGCGGGATGAAGATGGTGCCGATGATGGTGAGGAATTTCATGATTTCGTTCATCCGGTTGGAGAGACTCGACAGGTAAACATCCAAGAGCCCCGAAAGGATATCCCGGTATGCCTCCACCGCGTCGATCGCCTGGATGACATGGTCGTAAACGTCGCGCAGGTAGATGGTCACCGGCTCCGAGATCAGCGGGGACTCCCGGCGCTCCAGCGCACCGATCACCTCCCGGAGCGGCCAGAGCGCCTTGCGCAACATGATCATCTGCCGCTTCAGATTGTGGATGGTGCGCACCGTATCCGGAGACGGGTCGGCCATCACCTTTTCCTCCAGCTCCTCGATCCGCTCCCCCGCCAGCTCCAGCACCCCAAAGTAGCCGTCAACCACCGCATCGATCAGGGCATAGGCGAGGTAGTCCGCCCCCATCGTCCTTATCCGCCCCTTGCCGCCTCTTATCCGCGCCCGGACCGGGTCGAAAGCATCCCCGTCCAGCCCTTCCTGAAAGGAGATGACGAAATTGGCCCCCACCACTAGGCTGACCTGTTCCGTGGTGATCTCGCCCGCCTCTTGCGTACTGAGCATCTTCAGGACGATGAACAGGTAGTCGTCGTAGTCCTCCAGCTTCGGGCGCTGGTCGGTGCTCACAATATCTTCCAGCATAAGGGGGTGGAACCCCTGGCACTCTCCAAGCTTCTGGATCAGCTCGACATCGTGGAGTCCTTCCATGTTGACCCAGGTGATGCCTGCACTGCCTGCGAAGTTGAAGCACTCCTCAACCCCTCTGATCTCCTTCTCCTCGCACCGGTCGCGGTCGTAGTTGATGACCTTGACGCTGACCTCCCGCTTGCTCCTCTCGCCGATGTGGATCAGGGTCCCTGGCGGGAGACCGACTTTGTGCGACCGCTTTTTGACAATCCGTGTCATCCTGCTTGCTCCGTAAAGTGGTGTCGTCCCGCCCCGGCTCATTTCTTCCCGTCGCGCCCGTGCAGGTAGTCGGCGAGGATCGACCGGCTGTGCTCGTCATCATGGCAGTAGACGCAGAGATTCTCCCAATTGCTCCCGTCGGAGGGATTGTTCTGGTGATTGCCGTCACGATGGTGGACGGTGAGGAGTTGGAGGTTGTGCTGGTCGAATTCCCGGCCGCACTTGGCACATATCCAGCCATGGAGTTTGAGGGACCGCTCGCGGTAAGTTTCGTGACCTGCCTTTTCCGCTCTCATCCGGCGCACCATCTCGTCCAGCTCTTCCTGGCTTTTGGCCGGCATCGGTCGCGGTCGCAACGATTTTGGCATGGTTCCTCCGCTCCCCTGAGACACGAGAAGCCAACTGTATCTTCCTGACAGGTTATACTGCCAGTCGTCATTTTTTGCAACCGAAAGGAACTGCGAGACGGCCATCGGAGGACCCAATAGCGTGAAATGTCTTTCCTTGCAGCATGAAATTTGATTAACTGGAAAAATCCCCATGCCGGAGGTACCCTCATGTGCCTGATCGTCTTTGCCCTCGATTGCCACCCCCGTTATCGCCTCATCCTCGCGGCAAACCGGGATGAATACTTCAACCGCCCCACCGCCCCGGCAGCCTTCTGGGAGGACGCGCCGCAGGTGCTTGCGGGACGCGACCTGCTGGCCGGTGGGACTTGGCTCGGGGCAACCCGCGATGGCCGGCTGGCGGCAGTGACCTACTACCGCGAACCGGTGGAGCCGATCCGGCAACTCCCGTCGCGGGGAGCGCTGGCGGCAGATTTCCTCGCCGGGACGTTGGCTCCCGACGACTACCTTGAGGATCTTCGCCGGAAAGATGGGCGCTACGGGGGGTTCAACCTCCTGTTCGGCAACGACCACGCCCTCTACTACCACACCAACCGGGGAAACCTTTCCGGACCGGTCGCCGCCGGCGTCCACGGGCTGAGCAACGGATTGCTGGACACCCCCTGGCCGAAGGTGGTTGCCGCCAAGGAGCAGCTGGGAACTCTTCTCGAGGACGAGACGGTCCCACCGGACGCGCTCTTTGCGCTCCTCGCCGACCGGCGACCATTCCCCGATCCGCTTCTCCCCGATACCGGCTTTGGCATCGAGCGGGAACGGCACCTCTCCCCCATCTTCATCGCCGGAAGCGACTACGGGTCCCGGTCCTCGACCGTTATTTTGATCGAGCGGGACGGCCATCTGACCTTCCTGGAGCGTACATGGAACGAGCGGCAGGAGGCTGTCGGAACCGCCTCGTTCGTCTTTGGCGCACGCCCACCGCTTCGCCGATTCCCTTGACGCAGAAAAGCGGGCTG
>DATJLB010000077.1:0-5689 GCA_035490915.1 Geobacteraceae bacterium | reverse complement strand
GGGGGGGGAGAAACGGGATTAAAGGGGAAGACGAAATATCATTCCGGAGACGATATACCGTCTCGTTCTGGGTGCGGACGCTACTCTCCCGTCTCGGAAGCCGCTGTTTGCAGGGCATGCCGCATGTCAGACACTTGGCATGAATTTCCCATAACGTAAAATGCGTGGCAGCGTAGCGGGCATACGGAAAAGCTCAAGGAGGCACGCCGTGAAAATGATCCAGCCGGCAAGAACTGCAAGGTATCTGCTTTCGGGGATGGCCCTGGTAATCCTGGGAGGATGCCCGAGCGCCAGCGTGACGACCACCAGAACGACGGCGGGCCCCCTCCCTCGGCCGGATATGATCGTCATACACGATTTTGCGGTGAACTCGGCGGAAGTGAAGCTCGACTCGGGCGTCATGCAGAAAGCAATGCGCGGCACCTCGAGCCGGGAGGTCTCTGAAGAGGAGAACGCGCTCGGACATCTGGTCGCCACCAAGCTTTCCGAGGACCTGGTGACCGAATTGCGCAAGGCCGGGATTGCGGCCACCAGGGCCGGAGCGCAGGTCATGGCCTCGAACACGACGGTGCACCTGACCGGGGAATTCGTAACGATCGACGAGGGTAGCCAGACCGCCCGAATCTGGGTCGGCTTCGGCCTGGGTGGCACGAAACTCCGGACCCGCGTCCAGCTCATTCAGGGAGGGATGTTGATCGCCGAAGGTGAAACCTCAACGAAGAGCAGCATGAAACCCGGCATGCTGGTGAGCGCCGGAGTGGCGGCGGGGGCGGAAAGTGTTGCCCCCCTGGTGGTCGGAGGTACGGCACACACGTTGAGTGAAACGGTACGGGGGACGATAGAGGCCGACGCCGGGCGCACCGCGGAAGAAGTGGTGGATCGGGTGAAGAAGGCCTACCAGGATCGTGGCTGGCTTCCCTGACGGCCGCCCGGTTCGATGCCGACAGACGCCGACATGATCGGTGACTTCGCAGAGAGAAAGGGACGTGACACACCATGATCCCGAGCGAACTTAAAATCGAAAGCGCTCCGGACGGCGCCCTGCTGCTGACGATGGCCGGAGACTGGAAGCTGGGAAACGCAATTCCTTCGCCCGAGGGCATCATTGCGGGGGGTGCCGGGAAGATGGTGCGTCTTGCCTTTGAGACCGGCAAGCTCCAGGGGTGGGACAGCGGGCTCCTGATATTCCTGGCAAACCTGTTTGCCACCTGCCGCCGCGATGGTGTCGACGTCGACCAGTCCGGTCTGCCGACGGGGGTGCGGAAGCTGATGGCGTTGGCATCGCCTGAAAACCAGCGGTCGGGGGTGACGCACGGCGGAAGCCGTCCGCCGTTCCTGGAGCGGGTCGCCGAGGCCGCCTTTGACCAGATCAAGGGATTCAAGGAGATGCTTTCCTTCGTCGGCGAGGCGACGCTCGCCTTCATGAAGATGCTGCGGGGGAAGGCCGATTTCCGGCGCCTCGACCTGATGATCACCATCCAGGAAACCGGGGCGCAGGCACTCCCCATCGTCTGCCTGATCAGCCTGCTGGTCGGGATGATCCTCGCCTTTGTCGCGGCGATCCAGCTGAAGATGTTCGGTGCCCAGATCTATGTCGCCGATGTGGTGGGGATAGGGGTCGTCCGGGTCATGGGGGCCATCATGACCGGCATCATCATGTCCGGGCGGACCGGTGCGGCCTTTGCCGCCCAGATCGGCACCATGCAGGTGAACGAGGAGATTGACGCCCTGGAGACGCTCGGGTTTTCCCCGGTCGAGTTTCTTGTTCTCCCCCGGATGCTGGCGCTCATGATGATGATGCCACTCCTCTGCGTCTTTGCCGACCTTATGGGGGTACTGGGGGGAATGATCGTCGGAGTGGGGATGCTTGACCTCGGCATCATCGAGTATGTGCGCGAGTCGAGGCACGCCCTGAGCCTTACCCAGTTCCTGATCGGTCTGTTTCACAGTTTCGTTTTCGGCATCCTCGTGGCAGTATCCGGTTGCCTGCGCGGCATCCAGTGTGAGCGGAGCGCCTCCGCGGTCGGATACGCGGCCACCTCGGCGGTGGTTACCGGCATCGTCAGCATCGTCGTAGCCACTGCAATCATCACTCTTTCCTGTCAGGTACTGGGGATATGAACGGGCATGCGGAAGAAAAAAGCGGAAAAGAAGCGGTCATCGAGGTGCGCGGCCTGGAGATGTCCTACGGCAGCTTCGTGCTGATGCGGGACCTCACCTTCACCATAGGCCGGGGTGACATCTTCATCATCATGGGGGGGAGTGGCTGCGGCAAGAGCACCCTCCTCAAGCACCTGGTGGGGCTCAAACGCCCCGCCAAGGGGCAGATCGTCTACGACGGCGTCAGCTACTGGGATGCCGAGCCGGAAGAGCAGGAGCGGCTCAAGCGGCGCTTCGGCACCCTCTTCCAGAGCGGGGCGCTCTGGAGCTCCATGACCCTGGCGGAAAACGTGGCAATGCCGCTGGAGCAGTACACCTCGCTTCCGCCCGGGCAGATCCGGGAGCTGGTGTCATACAAGCTCGCTCTGGTAGGGCTCGGCGGGTTCGAAGAGTTCTATCCCTCGGAGATCAGCGGCGGCATGAAGAAGCGGGCGGGGCTCGCCCGGGCCATGG
The DNA here is from genome assembly GCA_035490915.1 of Geobacteraceae bacterium. GTDB lineage: Bacteria > Desulfobacterota > Desulfuromonadia > Geobacterales > Geobacteraceae > JAMPXD01. The sequence goes on along the minus strand of DATJLB010000077.1, from coordinate 3,076 downwards.
CGCTCGACCCGGACCTCCTCTTTTTCGACGAGCCGTCCGCCGGACTCGACCCGATCAGCGCCCGCCTGCTGGACGACCTGATCATCGAGCTGAGCGAGAGTCTCGGCACGACAGTGGTGGTGGTGACCCACGAACTGGCGAGCATCTTCGCCATCGGCACCAATTCGGTCTTTCTCGACCCGGACGTTAAAACGATGACTGCAAACGGCGATCCGAAGCGGCTTCTCAAGGAGGCGCCGAACCCGAAGGTGGTCAATTTCCTGACGCGGGGAGAAGGGGCGCGGCAACCCTGAGCGGGCCACAACTTCCCCGAGAGCGGAGTTCACGATGGGAACGAAAGTAAACAAAACAGCGATCGGAGCGTTCGTCCTCGGAGCCATTGCCCTGCTGGTCGCAGCGGTGCTTGTCTTCGGTGCCGGCAAGTTATTCACCACAGAGCACACCTACGTCACGTTCTTCGAGGGCTCCGTCAAGGGGCTGAACGTAGGGTCGCCCGTCACGTTCCATGGAGTGAAGGTCGGCGAGGTGACCGACATCAGCATCCTGGCCGATCCGGCGACGAAGACTCTGAAAATCCCGGTACTGTTCGACATTGAGCCGGCCAAGTTCAAGGGGACCGGGTCAGAGTTCCAGCACGACCCGAAGTACGTCGAGAAAGCCGTCAAGGAACTGGGCCTGAGGACCCAGTTACAGACGCAGAGCTTTGTCACCGGTCAGTTGCAGGTGTCCCTCGACTTCTTCCCCGGCAAGCCGGCTACATATGTCGGGCTCAACAAGAGGTACCCCGAGATCCCGAGCGTCCCGACGCCGCTCGAGGAGATACAGAAAACGCTCGCGGACCTCCCGTTCAAGGAGATCGTCCACAACGTGAATGATACGCTCGCGTCGGTCGAAAAGCTCGTCAATTCGATCGATGCGAGAAAGACCACGGCGACCATCGAGGCGGCCCTGCAGGATGTTCGGGAACTCGTCAAGCATGTCGATCAGGAGATCAAACCGCTCGCCGAGAGCATCAAGAAGACCTCGGGGACCGCAGAAGCAACTCTCAATGAGACCAAAGAGACGATGGCCGCCGCCAGGGGAGAGATAAAAGAGCTGTCGGCATCCACGAAGAACACCCTCGAGTCTGCCCATGCTGCACTGAAGCAGTCCGAACAGACCCTCCAGGCGTACTCGGACGACTCCCGGCTCGTGACGGAATTGAACAAGACCCTGCGCGACCTGTCTGCGACGTCCCGCTCGTTCCGGAACCTCTCCGACTACCTGGAACGGCACCCGGAGTCACTGCTTAGAGGCAAGGCCAGCCCCAAAGGAGAATGACATGAAAAACGGATCTTCCCTGCTGCGAACGCTCGTATTCATTGCCGTTTCCCTCTGGCTTGCCGGATGTTCAAGCTCGCCGTCGGCACGGTTTTACACGTTGAATCCCCTTCCCCCCGGGGAGGCGACACACTCTTCACCGGCGGCGGCAAACCCGGTTTCGGTCAGCATCGCGCCGGTCGAAGTCCCCGATTACCTGGAGAGGCCCCAGATCGTCACGCGGGACGGCCAGAACGAGCTGAAGCTCGCCGAATTCGACCGGTGGGCAGGCTCCCTTTCGGACAACATCGCCGGGGTGCTGGCGGAGAACCTTTCGCTGCTCCTCGGGTCGGACCGGGTCTATGTCTTTCCCAGGGTGCGCTCCGAAAAAGCCGACTATTCGGTGGCGATGAGGGTGTTGCGGCTCGACTGCGTGCCCGGCAATCAGGTGCTTCTCAAGGCGCAATGGACGCTTTTTGCCGGACCGGACAGAAAGGATGTCGCGACACGCGTTACGACCGTTACCGAGCGGTTGAACGACAACCAGTACGATACGGTGGTGGGGGCCGTCGGGCGGACGCTGGCGCAGGTGAGCCGGGAGATTGCCCGCGAAATACCGGCGAAGTAACGGGCGGCTGAAAAACTCGTCCACGTTCTTGACGGCTCTGCCGAATGGGGATGTGATCTGCCATGAGGCTGGACAACACAACATTGACCATACTCCATGTCGAGGATGACCTGACTCTCGCCAGGCTTGTCAAGTCGGCTTTCGAGGGGTTCGGGTTCCGCGGCACCATGATCGGCGCGGATCGGGTGGCTCAGGCACTCGACCTTCTCGACGAGCGTGCGCGTAACAACGAGCCTGTAGATCTCATCCTCGTGGACATGCAGCTTCCCGATGGGCTCGGGCTGGATGTGATCCGCGAGGTCAAATCGGACCCCGTCTGGCAGCATGTTCCGGTTGTCGTCCTCTCCAGCGCGATGTCCGAGGGGATGCTCAACGGTGCCTACGCGCTGGGGGCCAACTGCTACGTGCCGAAAATCGCCAGGGTGAAAGACTCACCCACGTCGCTGCGGTCCCTGTACACGTACTGGCTCGAAACGGCGCTTCTGCCGGAGCATTCGCGTCGGGACCGGTTGCAGGATGCCCTGGAGAGGGGGGGGCGGCTCAGAGCCCGTACGTCCGAGCTCTACCTGCGCCTGGCCCGCTTGTATGACGCGGAGCCGGAAGAAATGGGGTTCTGGCTCGACCGCTCCCTGAATGAAGGGAACCTTTCGAACCTGCTCGTCTTTTTACGGAACTCGCTCAGTGAGAATGATGTGTCCGCCGAGACGGTCGACCGGCTTGCCGGCATGCAGGCCAGGGTCAGAAGGGCACTGGCGGCAGCGGAGGCTCGCCTCCGGAGCAAACCCGCTCCAGGTTCCGACGACGCATGCCGGCTGGTGCTGGATATTACGGGGGCATTGGACGAGGAGGTCTTCGCGGAAATGCTCGGCTGCCTCTTCCCGAAAGGGCCGGCGGCAACTGCCGCGCTGAAGGCTCGTGCCGCGATCCAGTTACGTGAACTGGCAAAACATGTTCTGGCAAGAGTTGATGACCCGGGACTCTGTGAAAGGGCCCAGGCGTTGCTCGATTGGGGCGAGCGCCTCGCCGCCGAGACGAATGTCGCCGGAACGGAATTTCCATAATCATGGAGAGACACGCCAATGACAGTCAGAAACGCTTACCCGGACATTGTACGCATCACGCTGGCGGTGCTCTTCATCGGCATACTCA
>DATJLB010000076.1:0-3705 GCA_035490915.1 Geobacteraceae bacterium | reverse complement strand
CCTCGAGGTTCACGTCCTCGGCCGCATAGAGCTGGGAGCCGGAGAGGTCGTCGTCCCAGTTTGGGCCCCCCTTGATCTCGTCGATGCGCTTGCCCGAGACCTGGGAGAATGCCTCGGCCACCGGCTGGTCGCTTCCCGGCGGGGCCTTGTACAGGTTGCTGTAATCGAAATCGAACGGCTCGTAGTAGTCCTCCAGCTTCGGCATGTTGGGCTGGAAGAACATGTTGAGAAGCGTCGGCCCCTTTCCCATGGCCCGGAGCTTCAGCTTGCGGCCGTCGGTGACCCATCCACCCTTGTAGGTCTTCTGGTCTTCCCACTTCTGCGGATAGCCGACCCCGGGACGTGTCTCCACGTTGTTCCACCACATGTATTCGGCGCCCTTCCGGTCGGTCCAGATGTTCTTGCAGGAGATGCTGCAGGTGTGGCAGCCGATGCACTTGTCCAGGTTGAATACCATTACCAGTTGCGCTCTAACGTCCATTTACTCACCCCCTCAGCTTTCTGACGACGACGTAGCAGTCCCGGTTCACGCCGGTCGGTCCCCAGTAGTTGAAGTAGTAGCTCGCCTGGGCGTAGCCGCCGAGCATCAACGTCGGCTTCAGTCGGATGCGGGAGAGGCTGTTGTGCACACCTCCCCGTTTGCCGCTCTTTCTCGACTTCTGGATGTTGAGGGTCCGTTCCGGTGCATGGTACATGACCGCTGCCCCCCGCGGGATGCGGGACGAGACGATGGAGCGGCAGACCACGACGCCGTTGGCGTTGAATACCTCGATCGCCTCGTTGTCCTCAATCCCGGCGCCTGCCGCATCCTCGTGGTTGAGCCATATCGCCTGCCCCCCCCTGGAGAGGGTGAGCATCCGGAGGTTGTCGCTGTAAGTGGAGTGGATGCTCCACTTGCCGTGCGGGGTAAGGAAGTTGAGGATGAGCCCCGTCTCCCCCTCGGTCTCGTCGAGAACTGCCGGCGGGAGCTTTCCCTTGAAGGTGGGAAGCCCCTCGTGGAACTCGCCGTAGTACGGATGGTCGAGATAGAGGGACTGCCGGCCCGAGAGGGTCCGCCACGGAACGCCGTGCTCCACGTTGAGGGTGAAGGGGGCGTATGGGCGCTCGTCGCTCACCAGCCCGCTCCAGACCGGGGTGCTGATGAAGCGGCGCGGCTTCTGGGTGATTTCCTCCCAGGTCATGCGGAAGTCGCGGTTTCCCTCTGCGATCTGCGCCAAGGGCTTGCCGACCCGCTCCTCAAGGTTCCGGTAGGCGCGCCAGGCAAGTTCGCCGTTGGTCTCCGGCGCGAAGGCGAGGAGCACATCGGCCACCGTCTTCTCGTCCGCAAGGTCGATGAATTTCTCCCCGTTCCAGGACCGCGTCGGCATCTCCCGGAGGAGCTTGGCGTGGACATCATCCGCCTCCCAGGCGACCCCGTGGGCATGGAGGTGGCCGATCCCCGGGCCGAGCGACGAGAAGCGGTTGTAAAGGTTCACGTAGTCCCGCTCGACGATCGGGAGGTTCGGCATGGTCTTCCCCGGCACCGGCTCGCACTCTCCCAGCTTCCAGTCCTTTACCCGACGCTGGGCTATTTCTCCCGGCGTATCATGGAGAAGCGGCACCGCAAGGATATCCTTCACCGGTTCCGGAAAATGCCGCGGCGCCAGCTCACTCACCTTCCGGGCGATGCTCTGGAAGATCTGCCAGTCGGACCGCGAATCCCACGACGGCGGGACTGCGGCGTCCAGGCAGTTGACGAAGGAGTGCATGTCGGTGGTGTTGAGATCAGATTTCTCGTACCAGGTGGCTGCCGGCAGGACAATGTCGGAGTACATGGTCGACGTGTCCATCCGGAAGTTCAGGTCCACTACCAGGTCCATCTTCCCTTCGGGGGCCTTGTCGTGCCAGACGACGTCATTCACGGCGCCCCTGGCCGCTTCGCGGGCGGTGCAGGCGGCGTTGGGGGCGCCGATCACGTGCTTGAGGAAGAACTCGTGCCCCTTGGCGCTCGCCGAGATGGCGTTGCCGCGCCAGATAAACCAGACCTTGGGGGAGTTTCCTTCCCCGTCCGGGTCCTCGATGGCGAAACGGGTCTCACCGCTCTTCAGCCGCTCGATGAGCCAGGCGCGGATCTCGTCGTCGGTGGTGGCTCCCGCCGCCTTCGCCTGTGCGACGAGCCGCAGGGTGCTGTCGGTGAAATGGGGGGAGAACGGGAGCCAGCCGAGCCGGACCGCCTTGGCGTTCATGTCGGCGGCGTGGAGCGGCATCTTTTCGCCGGTCTCCGGCTTGAAGTAGTCGACGAAGCTCCGGTCGTAGCGCCACTGGTCGGAATGGATGTACCAGAAGCTCGGCGTGTTCTGCAGCCGCGACCCCTTCACCCAGTCCTGGGCCATGGCGACCGAGGTCCAGGGAGCGAGCGGCACCACCTTCTCCTGCCCCACGTAATGGGCAAGGCCGGCGCCGTTTCGGCCGACGCTCCCGGTCAGGATGAGGGCGGTGATGGCGGCCCGGTAGATCAGGTCGTTGTGGTACCAGTGGTTGATGCCGGCACCGGCAATGATCATGTTCCTGCCGCCGCTCTTCTCGCCGTTTTCTCCCCATTCGCGTGCCATGGCAATCAGGGTCTCGGCGGCGATGCCGGTGTATTTCTCCTGCCATTTGGGGGTGAACGGCTTGTCGCTTGCGTAGTCCCTCGGGTAGTCCCCGCCCAGACCGCGGGACACGCCGAACTGGGCCATGAGGAGGTCGAAGACCGTGGCGACCGTCACCTCCCCCTCTTTCGTCATTATCCGGCGTACAGGGACCTCACGGACCACCTCGCCGTCGGCCTCGAAGGTGAAGCGGACAGCCCTCGTCTCCTGGCCGAGGAAGGTGAGGGCGCAGTCGATATCGCCGCCGTCCACCATGTCCTTCATGTCCAGGTTCCACTTCCCCGCCTCCTTGCTCCAGCGGGAACCGAGGCTGCCGTGGGGAATGCGCACCTCTCCGTCCCTGTCCGCCACGCAGAGGGTCCAGTCGGCGTGATCAATCGATGCCCCCCGCACGATCTCGGCAGCCCGGAGCAGTTCTCCCTGCCGCCAGGCGCCGTCCTTCTCGGTGAGCTTGACGAGGAACGGCAGGTCCGTGTATTTCCGTGCGTACTCCTGAAAGAAGGGGACCTCACGGTTGGCATAGAATTCGGTGAGGATCACGTGGTTCACCGCCATCCAGAAGGCGCCGTCGTGCCCCTGCTCCACCGGGAGCCAGGTATCGGCGAACTTGCTCGCCATGCTGTAGTCCGGGGACATGACCACCACCTTGGCCCCCCGGTAGCGGGCCTCGGTGAGGTAGTGGGCGTCTGGGGTGCGGGTCATCGGGACGTTGGAGCCGCAGAGGACGATGTACGAGGCGTTGTACCAGTCGGCCGACTCGTTGACGTCGGTCTGCTCCCCCCAGACCTGCGGGGAGGCGGGGGGAAGGTCGCAGTACCAGTCGTAGAAGCTCAGGGCTACTCCGCCGAAGAGCTGGAGGAAACGGGTGCCGGCCGCGTAGCTGATCATCGACATGGCGGGGATCGGGGAGAATCCGACGACCCGGTCGGGGCCGTACCGCTTGGCCGTGTAGAGCGAGGAGGCGGCGATCAGCTCCGCCGCGTCGTCCCAGGAAGCCCGGCGAAGCCCCCCCATCCCGCGCTGGCCGGTATAGCTCGCCCGGGCGTCCGGGTCCTCGACGATGCTCGCCCAGGCC
>DATJLB010000075.1:0-4226 GCA_035490915.1 Geobacteraceae bacterium | reverse complement strand
CATGCCTATCTCGGCGGGCGGGGGCTCGGGGTACGCCTGATGCGCGGGGCTTTCCGGCTCGATCCGTTCGACCCGGCGATGCCGCTCGTCTTCGCGGTCGGCCCCCTCTGCGGCACCTCCGCACCGACGGCTGCGCGCCTGACGGTGGTTTCCCGCTCCCCCCTGACCGGGACGATCTACGACTGTTCCGCCGGCGGCCGGTTTGCCTGGCGCCTCAAGGCGGCCGGGGTCGACGCCCTCTGCGTGACGGGGGAGAGCCTGCGCCCGGTTGCCCTCGTCGTCAACGGCGCGAGCGCCGAACTCATTCCCGCCGACACCCTCTGGGGGAAGAACGTTCCCGAGACGGTCGCCTGCCTCGCGGACCGGGGGAGCGTTGCTGCCATCGGGCCGGCCGGCGAGAACGGGGTCCTCTTCGCCAACATCATGATGGGGGAGGGGAACTCGGTGGGGCGTGGCGGCCTCGGGGCGGTGATGGGGCGGAAGCGCCTCAAGGCGGTGGTTGTGGACGGCGACATGTCGGTGACGGTCGCCGACCGGGAGCGCTTCGACCACGCCCGCCAGGACGTGATGCGGTTGTTCCGCGCCTCGCCGGTCATCTTCGGCGAGCTCGGGATCGCCGAGTACGGCACCCCGGCCCTGGTGGACCTGATGCGGCAGCGACGGATGGCCCCCACCGAGAACTTCCGGCGGACCGTGTTCGAGGGGGCCGGCAACTATTCCGGTCCCGCGATCCGGCGTGACTTCCAGGCCAAAAAGGACGGCTGCTACGGCTGCCCGATCCAGTGCAAGAAGAGCACCCCCCAGGGTGAGCACCTCCCCGAGTACGAGACCGTCTCCCACTTTGGTGCCCTGAACGGGATCGCGAGTCTCGCCGCCATCGTCAGGTCGAACACCATCTGCAACGAGCTCGGGCTCGACAGCATCTCCGCCGCCGCCACCATCTCCGCCTGGGGGGAGGCGCGCGGCCGCTTCCCCGATGCGACGGAGCTCACACACCTTCTGGCCGACATAGCCCGCCGGCAAGGTGACGGTCTTCTTCTCTCCCTCGGCTCGCGCCGCGCAGCGCAGGCACTCGGGCGACCGGAGCTCTCCATGAGCGTCAAGGGGCTGGAGCTCCCCGCCTACGACCCGCGGGGCGCCTACGGCATGGCGCTCGCCTACTGTACCAGCAACCGGGGGGGCTGCCACCTCCGCGCCTACCCCATCTCGCACGAGATTCTCCGCAAGCCGGTGGCGACCGACCGCTTCTCCTTTTCCGGGAAAGCGCGCATCATCAAGATCGCCGAGGACACCAACGCCGCGGTCGACTCCCTGGTGGCGTGCAAGTTCTCCTTCTTCGGCGCGACCCTGGAGGAGTACGCGGAGCTCCTCGCCGCCACCACCGGCATCGACTACACCCCCCAGTCGCTCAAGGAGATCGGCGAGCGGATTTACCTCACCGAGCGCTTCTACAACTGCGCGAACGGCTTCACTGCAGCGGACGATTGCCTTCCGGAGCGGTTCTACGCGGAGCAGGGCTCCTCGGGGGAGGGGATCGACATCCCCCCCGTCGACCGGGCGCGCTTCGACGAGGAACTCGCGAAGTACTACCGGATCAGGGGGCTCACGCCGGAGGGGATCTTCGCGGACCAGGTGTTTCTGGAGAAGCAGCCGTAGACAGGCAAACACCGAAAGGCAATGGGACGCGGATCAAGGCGAAAAAGGCGGATTTAAATACCAATCAAAGGGCTTTCCACGTCTTAAGAGGACGTTTGCTTTTGCTTAATCCGCTTTTTTTGTTGTTATCCGCGTCCCATTAGAGCATTAAAGGTTTTGTGAATGCACGACCAGATCGCCCGCTACACACAAAAGCTGATCGCCGACCGCTCCGCGGACCCGGACCGGATCGCCTTCGCCGCCCAGGACGACCGCCTCATCACTGACGGCGTCCCGGAGCTTGCGCGCCTTGCCGGCGAGACCCTGTCGCGGCTGAGCGATCTTTCCCTCGTGGCGGCAGGCACGTCGCTCCCCTTCGCCGATTTCCTGGTGCAGCGGGCGGGAGTGGGCGAGTCCTCCATCGTCCCCCGCGACACCGAGACCCGCACCTTCCTCCACGACATCCCTTTCCTGCGGCGGGACGAGCTCGGCGATGACGCCGCCGGCCGGATCGCGCGGCTCCTCGGCAACCGCAAGGGGGTGGTGGTCGAGGGGGTGGGGATCGTCGCCGTGGGGAGCGTGACCGTGGAGCAGGCGTACATCAACTACTCCTCCGTGTTCCACGCCACCTTTGTCAAGTACCTGGAGGATCTCCTCCGGGACGGTTTTCGCCTTCCGGGAGAGGCGGAGGCGTTCCGGGAGTTCCGCGACGGCTGGCTCCGCCCCCCGTCGGCCGACGGGCTCGCCTTCCGCACCGGGCTCAATGAGACCGCGGAGATCCTCGCCGAGATCGAGGCGGTCGGGCGCTACACGGTGGAGCGGGGGCTCGTGGACTCCTTCTTCGGCAACATCTCGGTCCGTGCCGGCGACACGATCTACATCTCCCAGACCGCGGCGAGCCTGGACGAGCTCCCCGGCTGCATCGACCCGGTTCCGATGGACAACTCCTCCACGACCGGCATCACCGCCTCCAGCGAGCTCCTGGCCCACCGGCGGATCTACGAGGCGAGCGGGGTGCGCGTGATCCTCCACGGGCACCCGAAGTTCGCCGTCGTGATGAGCATGGTATGCGACGAGGAGCACTGCCCGGTTACCGACTGCTGGAAGGACTGTCCCAAGGTGCGCTTTCTCGGTGACACCCCGGTCGTGGCGGGGGAGATCGGCGCCGGCGGCCTTGCCAGGCGCGTCCCGCCGGTCATCGCCGGCCCCGGCCGGGCGGTGGTCTATGGCCACGGCGTCTTCACGGTCGGCAGCGATTTCGGCGAGGCGTTCCGGGCCATGGTGGAGGTGGAGACCTGGTGCCGGCAGGAGTACTTCCGGCGGCTCGATCGGCGTGGGTAGGCTGGTCAGCACGGTCTTGGAGGCCGGCTTTGCCCTGCTGTCAGGAGCGTCGCGGTCCTCCGCGCCGACCTGCCGCCGCGTGACTGAACTTTTCAATGCAGAGCGGTTTTCTTGATGATGCCTCCAACTGCGTCTGCCAACGGATGGACGACAACAGTTTTGACCCTGCCTATTTCGAGCCTTGTAACACAGGAAGCCTTTAATTCCCATTCCGGCTGAGAGTATTCCCAACGCAATCAGAACGAAATTTACAGATTCTCGGATAAAGGTTTTCATGTTTATGTATGCTGCGTCTGGAAGCTAACCGGCGCGCGGTTTTCTCGTCACCGCTGCCACCGATGGTTAGACCCCTCTCCGCTTGTCCATGTGCCGCCCAATTCTTTCACAAGCCCTGTCTCGCATCCCAGTTCCGGTTCTTCAGTTACATTTTAGAACAAAATTCCGTCGTTGTTTCTTTTTGGTGCATCAGGTGCGACATAATGATACATAACGACTAATGAGCAGTATTTAAGTTGCTCGTAATATCGATAGGTTACAAAATAGAGATATTGGCATCAGTTATGCGAAGGGAAGTTTCGACGGTATCAAAACTTGGAGGTAATTAAAATGACCTATCATGTTTATCGTTTCGAAAATGCGGTTGAGGACCACTCCTCGTTCCAGAATTTCCAGGGGAACAAGCCTGCGCTCCCGCCCCTGACCACCGAGTCGGTGGAATCCATCATTTACGTGGTGGACGAGGAGCCGACCAAGAATTAAAAGGGCACAACGGGGGGCGCCCTGAGCTTTCCGCGCAGCATTCGACAGCAGTGGCCGTCGAAAGCCCTTTTCCGGAAGGGCCTTGCGAAAGTCACATGCGAATTCTTGGGGACGCCATACGTATCTCCCTCAAATTATGGCGTCCCTCCACTTCCCCACGCCTTTTTCCTCCGTGCTTTCGCAAAGCTGACCGGCCGGTTTAAGGGCCGGTCCAGCCGTGAGTTGGGAAATTCACTGATTTCATCTTTTTGAAATTTGGAGCTTTGACACTTCTATTTCCTCTTGAGAGCGGAGCGAATCAGGTCTATTCGCTAGTTGTGCTGACGCCATCATCACGCAACTGTTGGCGTGCCTTGAGAACCACAGCCACCCCAACTATAAGTAGCGTTCGCCACAGAACGTTGATGATGTGGTTGTTAGACGTTTCAGTGACGCCCCACAGCAAAATAAATGTCCCAATGCACATCAATGAAATAGGACTATTTTCAAAT
>DATJLB010000074.1:0-1904 GCA_035490915.1 Geobacteraceae bacterium | reverse complement strand
CTTCTCTTCACCCCGCCTTCAAGTCGGTCGTGGAGATGAAGAGCGAGCGGCTGGAAGAGATTACGTTGCCGTTCGAGCGGGAAAAGGCCGTCCTGACCCACTGGGTGCCGCTGCAGGACGGAAAGTCCGTCAAGGGAGTGGTGGCGGTTTTCCATGACATCAGCGACCTGAAACGGCTGGAAAGGGTCCGGAAGGATTTCGTGGCCAACGTCTCCCACGAGCTCCGCACCCCCGTCACCGTCATCAAGGGGTACGCCGAGGCGCTCCTTTCCGGGCTGCCGGAGACCGACCCGGAACAGTCGCACCGCTTTATCGAGACCATCTGCCGTCATGCGGAACGGCTGGCCGACCTGATCACGGACCTCCTCACCCTGTCGGAGCTCGAATCGGGGGGAATGGCGCTGGAGCTTGCGTCGCTCTCCCTGGAGGCAACGGTGCGCCGCGTCGCAAGCCTGTTGGAGCGGCGGGCGCAGGAAAAGGGGATCGCCATCGATATCACCCCCGTCCTGGAGGCGCCGCCTGTACTGGCCGACCGCCGCAGGCTGGAGCAGGTGCTGATCAACCTCCTCGACAACGCAATCAAGTATACCCCGGCAAACGGGTCGGTCACCGTCTCGGCAGCCGACGCCGGAGACATGGTGCGCATCGCCGTGACCGACAGCGGGATCGGCATACCTCCCAAGGATCTTCCGCGCCTGTTCGAGAGGTTCTACAGGGTGGACGAGGCACGGAGCCGCGAACAGGGGGGAACCGGGCTCGGCCTCTCCATCGTCAAGCATATAGTCCAGCTCCATGGCGGGACCGTCGCAGTGGAAAGCACCCCCGGAAAGGGTTCCACCTTCTCTTTTACGATGCAAAAGGGCTGACCTCTGTCGCGGCGTCTTTATTCATGGAACTGATTGCACACGGCATACAATTGGTGTACATTGCCCCTATGAACGTTTCGACGCTCTCGAAAAGGATCCTCCATGCGGTCGCCGTGACCGTCACATTCTTCCTCATCTTTTTCGGGATGCAGGTGCCGAATGTCGCGCGACTCCAGCCCCCAACGCCACGCCCTCGTGCCGTCGTTGAAACCGCAGTCAAAGCAGGGCAGGAAGCGGGTCCCAAGTCAAGCATCGTGGCTGAGGCATGCCAGAATGCCTTTCCCCTGGAAATTCCGCCGTCATACCGTTCACTTCCTCCGCTGGCAACCCTCGCCATCAGCTGCGTTCCGATCGAACGCCGCGCCGCCCGGGCCCCACCCCCCTCACACGCCTGATATTCCACCAGTGCTACCACATACCGGTGTCGGTCGGCGACATAAACGGATAGCGTGTCCATACGGGCAGGTAATGCCGTTCATTCCGTCGTGCCCGATACCTTTCACGACTATATAGACAAGGAGAGCACCACATGAGCAGATCATGCACCGCATACGTCCTGGTCCTGGCATCCGCTGCAATTTTCGCGGGTGGCTGCGCCAAGCAGGAAATGATAAAGAAGGATGAAACAATCCCGGCCGCCTCCCTCGCCAAACCCGCGGAATCCGCCAAGACCACCCCTTCTGCACCGGAAACCGGTCTGGCGAAGCAGCCCGTAACGGATACAACCCTTAAGGAAACGGCTGCGCAGGAGTCAAAGACAGAAGCCCAGACCGCTGCCGGGATGGATACGGTTTACTTCGACCTCGACTCGTACACCCTCTCGCCGACTGCCCGCGACATGCTGGTGAAGAACGCGGCGGTGATGAAGAAGAAGGGAGGGGTGAAGGTCCGGATAGAGGGGCACTGCGACGAGCGGGGCTCGGATGAATACAACCTTGCCCTGGGCGAAAAGCGGGCCAGGGCCGCGCTGGACTACCTCGTCACCATGGGGGTCCCGGCGTCGAGGCTTTCCGTCATCAGCTACGGCAAGGAGAAGCC
>DATJLB010000073.1:0-15167 GCA_035490915.1 Geobacteraceae bacterium | reverse complement strand
CACCGGCATACAGCCCCCCTCGCAGCAGGGCGTCATTGCTGCGGATGCGCCGGTAGTCGTCGATTGCCTGGCGGATTCGCGTCAGGTGGAGGCTGGCGAGATGGTCACGATTTGCGTGTTCCAGCTTTGCATCCGCGTCGGTTACGACCATCAGCGCCTCGTAACCGGCCATGATCATGGCGGTGGTCTCTGTATCCTCGATGCTCAGCCTGTCGCTGCGAAACGAGCTGTCCGCAGCCGCCTCGATCCGTTTTTCGATGGCAGCGGCGCGTTGCGCGGCGGGATACGAAGACGCCCCCCGGACGCGAAACAGCACCTGGCCGTCAATCTCCACCGGGGCCGTTTCGAGGGCGGCTTCGGGCATGGTGGCCGTTTCCGTGCGCCCCTCTTCCCCGGCAGCATCCGCACGCGGAACAGCAACTGCAAGCAGCATGAGGAGCGTCGAAAGGATGGAAATCCAGCGGATCATGGCAACCTCTTTCACTGTGCACCCTCCCCCAAACCCTCCCATCGAAGGGAGGAGAGCTTACCCCCCTCTCCCCTGGGGATATTCAACTCACATCTTTCGCATCGCCCTTCTCTTCAACGGGCTTCGCCGGCGGCTCATACCAGCGCCCCCTCGGCACAACCACCGGCGACCTCGGGTCGAACACGTAGTGGGGCGACATGATCTGCACCTCGAACTCGTTGAAGGCGTCCTGGATGTTCTGGTGCAGGTCGGAGTAGATGTTCAGCATTTCCTGGGGCGCATCGGTATAGGCGTTCAGCTCGTAGCGGACGTAGAAGTCGTCGAGAGCGGTCTGGAGAACGAACGGTGCGGGGTTGCGCAGAAGTCCGGGGGTCTTTTCCGCCGCCTGCAGCAGGAACGCGTGGACCTGGCGCCAGGGGGTGCTGTAGCCGATGGTCACCGAGGTATGGAGGATGAGCCCCTGCTCCCGGGCGAGGAAGCTGAAGTTGGTCACGTGGCTGTTGAGGAGGAACGCGTTGGGAAAGACGACCTCCTCGTTCTTGAAGGTCCGCAGATGCGTGACCAGAAGCCTCATCCTGATCACTTCCCCGGTCAGGTCCCCGATCTTGATCCAGTCCCCCTTGACGAAAGCCCGGCGGTACGTCATGTCCAGGCCGGCGATGATGTTCGAAACCGTCGAGGAGGAACCGAGCGAGAGCAATACGCCGATGAAGATGGTGATCCCCTTGAAGGCGGGCGATTGGGAGCCGGGGAAATAAGGAAATGCCACCACCGCAACGAAGGCGATGAACAGGAAGCGGGCGATCTTGAACGTCGGCCGCGCCCAGTCGGGATAGAACCCGGGAAAGGTGATGTTCCCCTTTCCCACCTCTGCCGCAAACAGGCGCATGAACTTGAGCACGTAGTAGGTGACGAGCGCCAGAACGACGAGGAAGATCAGGTTCGGGATGTAGCCGACTATCCACCCTTCCATGGTCTTGAAAGGCACCAGCAGGTAATAGAGTATCTGCCCGCTGACAGGACGGGTCCAGGGAAAGAACGAGAGGGTAAAATGAACATACAGGTAGAAAAGCACCAGGATGACGAGGAGCCGTACCCCCCGTATCCCGCCGATGAGAAGTGTCTTCACCTGGTCCAGGCGGAGGATCTGGAATTTCTGGAAGTGAATCGAGGGAACTTTCGTTGCTTCGACCACTGCAAGCAACCTCCGGAACAGCACCCGGAGCACCAGTACGGCCGCAAGGAGCAGGAGAGTGGCTATGACGCTCAGGACAACGCCGTGCATGATGCTCTTCGGCGCGCGGGCCTTGCGGTAATTCTCAACGGCGGCGCTGATCTTGCCGGCGAACTCCGCGGCGAGTTCCTGCCGTGTCCTCCCCGTCGGCAGGGCATCTTTGTCGAATACCGACATGATGACCCGTTCGCCCGCCACAACGTCCGTCGAAACATCGCTTTCGACACTCGTAATGACGCCGGTCGGGATCGATTGATCTTCCGCGATTTTTCTTATCCGCTCGCCAATTCCTTCTGCCCGCTCCTCTGCGGTGAATCCTTTGTATGCCTGAACGGAAAAGATGGGACTTCCGTCGAATGTGACCGGCACGGTCTTGAGCGGAGAATCCTTTGCCGGGACATTTTTTGTCGGCGGTGGCACATTTTCTCCGCACACAGGTGCCACCAGGGACAAAGCGGCAACCAGAACGACCAGAAGATAGACAGAACGTTTCATGTGGGCTCCCCGAACAACTCCTGATTACCCGCCGGCATTGATGGTGACGATCGGTGCCCCCTCCTTGCCGCCGGTCTCGGTGAGGGTCATTATGAACATCAGGAACGAAAAGAGTTTTTTCGACTTGTAATCCCGGTCGTCGATCCAGAACCAGCAGTCCCGGTACGGCACGGCGGCGAAGTCGTCCCGGGGCTTCTCCCTGGAGTAGAGGATGCGCACCATCGCCCCTTTTATCCCTTCACCCTCCAGCTCCATGGTCGGGAGGACCCGCTGCTCGGCCACGTGCGCGGCAGGCACTTCGGCGGTCGCGGAGATATCGGTGAGTATTTCGATGATCGAGCGGGTCAGGAGGGCGATCTCTTCGTCATTGGCCGGCTCCGCGCCATAGACGACCTTGAATTCACGGATATCCTCCTTCAGCCCAATCAACCGCCGCACCTCCCTCGCCCTTTTTTCGACCTCCTTGTCCACCCGCTTGCGGAAGATCATGACCAGGGCACCCCCCTCGTCTTCCGTCTTTTTCACCCGGAGGGCAACGGCACCCGAAGCCTGGTTCTGGCGGAGCAACTCCAGCAGCGTATAGAACTCCGGGTCGGCCTTCCGCGCGCGGGCGGCGCCGCCAAACGAGTTCTGAATGCCGTTGACGGATTGGACGAGAATCCGGAAGACGACGTCGATGGGGTACCCTGCCTCGACCAGGCTCATGACCGTCACCGGGGCGATGGGGGTCATCATCTTGCGGGCGAAGCTCTCACCGGTCAGGGGGGTGTAGGTAACCGTGGGACGATCGACGAAATTGCCGTCGATGCCTAACTTCTGGCTGTTCGCCGGGCCGATGCCGACGCCGAAGGGATACTGCCAGCCGAACGAGGCGTTCAGGTCGGTGGTCAGCTGGTACTGGTTGATGATGGAGGCGACGTCGAGAAAAATCGGAGCATCGCCGTAGCGGATCTTGATGATATTGAGGAGCATCTGCCGCTTCCACGAGTCGGCAACGGCGGTGGTATAATCGAAGCGGTCGCGGGCAACGGTCGCCGGGCCGATTCCAATGCAGCCGGTGAGGACCGTGCATAGTGCTGCCACGCCGAGGAGCGAAACAAAGGATTTCTGCCTCATCGCTGACCACCCCCCTTCCGTTTCAGGCTGAAAATGTCAGTCGACGTGTTTGACGCCGGAACGTCCACAGTATTTGTCTATCAAAGACCCGACAAAACATCCCAGCGGCACTACTACTGCCGTCTTGAACATTATCTGATAAAATTCGATCAGCGCGAATCTGAACGTTCTCGTTGAAAATAAATAGTCGTGAAAAATTGACAGATCAACCATCAGCACCAGCAGGCCCGAGCAGAGTGCCATGACAGGTTTTGTGGTCACTCTGGCCAGAACGATGCAGACCAGATACGGCACGACGTTCATGGCGGGAACGATCACCCCATAGACAGAACCGTGACGCTCTGTATGGAAATATATCAGATATGCATGCAGCAAGACGCCGATTATCGCCACCAGGTACGCCGCATTTCTCACGGATTTACTTTTCATGGCCAACTCCTTTGTCCGGCATCTAGAAACCTCCTCAATGAACAAAGTCCAATGTCAGCGAAGTCAAGGAAAAGCTGGATCGTGCCATGGCAGAAACAACTGCATGGCTACATGCCGGCGCTTATCTTGAAGTTCCGCCTGAGAGGGAATTCCGACTTAGGACCGAACCACTTCTCAAAAATCTTCTTGGCCTCCCCGCTCTTTTCCATCTTTACGAGAGTTGCGTTGACAAAATCGACAAAATTCTTGTCACCCCTCCGCATCCCCAATGCGTAGACGTCCAGGTGTATCTGCGGCCGCGCGATCTCCAGTTCGGCTCTCTTGGGTGATTTCGCCAGGATGCCGGCAAGCATGGCTTCACCGGTGGTCACTGCAAACAGCTTCCCCTGCTCAAGGTCGCGGAGTGCCTGATTATAGTCCTTGTAAGTAACTATTGTCGTCTTCGGCAACTGCTGTTTGGCATACTCGAAGGAGGTGGAGCCTATGGCCGTGCCGACTTTCTTGCCTTCCAGGTCCTTGAGAGTCTTAAGCGTTTCCTTCCTGGCGATGAACTTCTGCCCCGTAAAGAAATAGGAACTGCTGAAATCGATCTCCTTCTCCCGGGCGGGGGTCCTGGTCAAGGTGGCGGCAATGATGTCGATGCTCCCGTCGTTAAGCCGCGGTATCCTGTCACCTGGTGTCATCGGCTTCAGCTCGAGCCTTACCCCGAGTTCCCTGGCGATGGCCCGGGCAAAGTCGATGTCGTAGCCGACCAGTTCCTTGCTCTGTCCGTCACGATAACTGAAAGGAGGCTGGGAATCCTTGACTCCCACCACCAGGACCCCTTTCCTCTTGACTTCGGCAAGCGTGTCCGGCGGCTTGTCGGCTGACGCATTGATACTGAATGTGCGGCGTATGGGAAAATCGGATTGTGGGCCGAACCATCGTTCATAGATTTCCCGTGCCTCGCCGCTCTGCTCCATTTCGAGGAGCGCTTTGTTGACGAATTCGGCAAAATTCCGGTCCCCCTTCCTCATTCCGAGGCCATAGGACTCTGTTGAGATTTGCAAGCGCGGAATCTCGAACTGTTCTTTTTTACGGGACTTTGCAAGGAGGGCGGCCAGAATCGGTTCATCCGTCGTCATGGCATCCAGCTCACCCTTCTCAAGCGCCCTGAATGCCTGCTGGTAGTCTTCGAACAGGATAACGGGAGTCGAAGGGAGTTCTTTCCGCAGGTTCACCTCCGAAGTCGACCCTTTCACGGTTCCGATCTTTCTCTTTACCAGGTCCTGCAGCTCGAACACTTTCCCCTTTTTCGCAATAAACTTCTGCCCGGTGAGAAAATAGGTGTAACTGAAATCGATCTGCTCTCCCCTCTCGGGGGTCTTGGTCAACGTGGCGGCAATGATGTCGATTTCGCCGTTCATCAGCAATGGTATCCGGTTCTCACTGGTAACGGGTTTGAGTTCGACTTTTACCCCGAGCCTCTTGGCAATGGCGTTCACGAAGTCGATGTCGTAACCGATAATGGCATCCGTCTTCTCGTCACGGTAGCCGAAGGGGGGGGCTGCTGATCTGACCCCTGCGACGAGCACCCCTTTATTCTGCACCGCTGCGAACGTGTCAACAGGCGTTGCCGCACATGCCGGGGCAGCGTTGATGCAAACTGTCAGTAACCAGAGTAGTGCCGCCAGATTTCTCATGGCCAAGCCTCCGTCGTGCCTTTTGTTATTTCATGATCGCAAATTCACGTTGCTGTTTATAGAGATAGCGGACCATAAAATATTCAAACGGGTAATGAGTCTTGTAATAACGGAATTTGATCTGATGGCGCGTGTCAATAAATTCAAGCGTCGTTACGGCCGCTTCTATAGCCCCGCTCTCATCGTCGTCGCCATAAATGTTCAGCCCGTCCACTATTGCTATTCTGGCGCCGGTATCCACAAGGAAGCCGGTCGTACTGCGCACCGTGTTCGGCCCCAGAATCGGGAGCACGACATACGGTCCGGAACCCACCCCCCAGACACCGAGCGTCTGCCCGAAATCCTCAGACTGTCTCTCCATGCCCATCTTCTTGGCCACGTCAAAAAGGCCGCCGATGCCGATAGTGCTGTTGGTTACAAACCGCCCGAAGGTAACGAGCGATTTTTTGCCTTTGGCCTGCAGGAGTGAGTTGTAGAGCGTCTTGACTTCCCCGATGTTGTTGAAGAAGTTGGATACGCCGTCCTGCATCAGTTCCGGAGTAATGAACTCGTAACTCCTGACGACCGGCAAGATGACGTATTTGTCAGCATAATAGTTGAACGTGTACATGCGTTTGTTGAAATTTATCCATGGATCATCGACATAGAGCATTTTCTCGTCATCGACAGACTCGGCAACGGAGTGCATTGCCGGTTCTTCCGGCGGGAGGTTTGCCGTTGTGGTTGCGCAGCCGGAAAGCAGGGCTGCAAGGTACATGGCAACAACGAGTTGCACCAGGGAACGGAGAGCTAGCATCATTTTGCCCCCCCTTTCTCATCGAGGATCTTGATCAGATCCACCATATCCACCATGTTTTGCCGGTACTCCAGGTTCCCCAGGTGACCGCCCCGCGGATAGAGTTTCGTTCTTTCTCCGAACAGTTGCTTCAGGTAGGCGCGGTCGGCATCATCGACGATGAAATCGTTCTCGTTCAGCATGGCAGATAATTTTTGATTCCCCTTCAGGTACCCTTCAATGTTTTTCAGCCCCTCTTCCGCTATCAGGCGTTCTTTTGTCAGACCGGGCTGTTTTTTCTGCATGTAGGGGAAGAAATATTCGTTGAAGTAATCGATAAAACTGAGTCTGACCGAAACCCTGAAGTAGTCGGCCAGCGGATCGGATGCCTTGAGAACACGGTTTTTCGGCACAACATATCCGCCGTTCGTCATGACATCCGAGGTGAATATCATTCCTGCCGAACCGATCCTGAAGGAAAGGCCTATGATCCCGCCAGCCTCGTCCTGGGAAACGAGGCCCGCCTTATAGACGTCATAGAGGAACTGATCGTTGATAGCTATATAGTCGCCCGACCTATAGAACTCGGTAAACTTGTCGAGAATCCTGTTGAAGAAGAGCCCTATCTTCCTCGACCCACCGGGGATACCATCCAGCAGCGCTTCGATCCTCTGGATAGAGTCATAGAGATTGACCGCTGGATTGATCATGACGACTTTCTTGAAGTTGAAGATTTTGCGCTCGTCATCGAGTTTGGCGACATAGGCAGCCTGGGTACCCCCCAGACTGTAGCCTGCAAGGACAAAATCGGAAATCTCAATGTCATCCTTAACCGCGGCCCACGCCTTTTCCATGACATTGTAAAGATCAGCCGCATCCAGCGTGAGATCTCCGGGGACGGAATCCTTAGAGGCCGAAACGATAAAGTTGGGGTGGGTTGGAGAAGAGAGCGCAATGACATGGTAGCCGGCCTTGTAGAGGCCATACATCATGTATTTCAGCTTGTCTGAATCGTAATCCGAACCGGCACCGGCAATCAGAAAAGCCAGCGGAGCCTTATTTTTCTGATAGGCGAAGTTGCAGACAAGCCCTTCGTCATAAAAGAAAATGTCGGGTTTCTTCCTGTCCGGATAGATTTCGAGGAGAAGTTCCTTCATGGATATGTTCGCCGGCTTTTCGATCCTCAATGCTTCCGGAGTCCCAATGATGGTAGCGGCATAAGACCCGGGAATGGGGTAGCCGTAGCCACCATCGGTCGCCTCTCCTGCCACCGGGAGCAAAAGCAGCAGCATCAAGAGCAGAGCAGATATTTTCATGACGTCGATCCCTCCATTCTCGTTAGAATCCGGTTGAATGGCGCAGATATATGTCGGTTTGCAATTGCCGTAAACAGATGAAAAGACCGGGCGCTGCATCAATCTGTCAGAGCGGCTGCAGCCGGAAAAAATTGCACCCCCATGGTCCCAGGTCGACATACAGCCCTCCCCCACCCATCTCGTCTCCGTCCCTGTCCCAGGTCTCACCGTTCAGGAGGTCGATCAGGCGCCACGACAAGCCCCGAATCCGCTCCCCCGGCACCCGAACTCGGGCCTGGGCGGCGCCGTCGCCGAGGTTGACGATGATGAGGTGATGAGCATTCTTGCTTTCCCATGACCAGGCCACAATGTTGAGACAGCTCTGGTTGTCCGGCCATCCCTCCCGTTCGCAGAGGCGCCATGCGCCTTTTCTCACCCCTTCCTTCGCTATGGCACCCAGGAGAGTGGCATAGAATTCCCGGAGACCCGCGTCGGGCGGCTCGTCGGGACGACGGCCGAGAAAGACGGGGAGCCTCACCTTTCGTCCCTCGAACTGCCCCTCGTGGAGGAGCACTGCCCCCGGCAGGGTGGCAGTGAGCAGGACGGCGGCCCGTTCCTTCTCCGGAGAGAAGGTTGCAGCTGCCCGCGGCTCATCGTGGTTCTCGATGAAGCGAACGAGCCGCTCCTGGTAGGCGAGGTCGGCGCAGAGGTGGAGCCGGACGCTCTCGGCCGACCCATGCTCCAGGCGGTCGTACAGCTTCTTGTCGTAGCAGTAATCGAACCCCTGCTGCTGAAGCTCCCACTCCAGGTCCCAGTACGCCTCGGCCATGAAAAGGAATTCGGGGTGGGCTCTGCGCACGGCGCCGATCACCCCCGGCCAGTACTCCCCGGTGGGCCGCGTCCCGCCCCGTTCGCCCCAGGTCCGCTGGAAGATGTCGTTCATGACGAGCATCGCCATGTCGCATCGCACGCCGTCGCACTGGTCGGCGATGGAATTTACCGTCTCGATCACCGCCGCGCGGAGCCCCTCATTGAAGGCGTTGAGTTGGAGGACGTCGGGCCAGGCGGGGAAGTAGGGGTCGCGGCCGCAGGCGAACACATGTCCACCTTCCGTGATGTACGCCGCCGGTTCCCGCACGGAGTCGCCGTAGTCTCCCCGGATGAAGTAGTCGGGATGATCAGAGACCCACGGGTGGTCCGGGGCCACGTGGTTCGGGACGAAATCGAGGATGAGACGCAGGCCGCGTTTAGCCAGTTCCTTCCGGGCCTTGGCCAGTCCTTCCGGACCACCCAGGTGGGGGTCGACGGCATAATTCCTGACGCAGTAGGGAGAACCCACGTTGTCCGCCTCGGCGAAGTCTGGGAGGGCGCGGCGGAAGTCGGCGAGGAGCCCCTGGTTTCCCATGGCTACCTGGATGCCGGCGGGGCTCCGCTCCCAGACCCCCATGAGCCAGACCGCATCGAAGCCGAAAGAGGCGATGGCGTCCCATTCCTTCGCAGGAACAGTGGCAAGGGTCACCGGCTTTTTCTCGCCCTTCCCCAGTTCCCGGAGCCAGACCCAGGTATTGATCTCGTAGATGACAGGATAGTGCGGCCAGTTCATGGCGGGCACTCCTCGGCATGGCACTTAATCAGGATGAATCCTGGTGATCTTCGATCCATTCAGGCTAATTCCACCCATAAGCCCCTTCTGGGAAAATACGAAGGCATAAATATCATCCTTGAGGGTTGATGTTGTCATGTTTTTGCCGAACGCAGCCGCCGTCTTTTTATCCACGATGACGAGGGTGGGGCCTGCACCGACCTCCCACCCTTCGCTCTTTCTGAGATACGCAAGCGCCGCGTCGTTCATGAAGAACATGGCATAGCCGAAGTTCTCGGCCCCCGCCTCAAACCCGAAGGAGGCCCCAGCTATGTTGTAATAGCCCTCCGTTTTGCCGTGCTTGAGCAGGGCTCCGTTGCCTCCCTCACCACCGATTATGAGCCCGGCCTTGAGGATGTGCGGGAAGACAAGAATGCCCTTGGCTTTTTCGCCCAACGCCTTGGCCATGATGTTGTGTTTGTAGAGATTCTGCAATGCTGCATTGGCATCGCGGTCAATCTCGGCCCTGCTCGCCGCCATTGACGGTACGGCGTTCAGCAGCAACAGCACTGCAAGTGACATTACCAAAGCTTTCAAACACGAATGGATAGGATTACACATGGTGTTCCTCCTTCTTCATGCTCCCTTTAAAAACTCCCTGATGGCGTCACCGACCCCATGGAAGATGAGTCCCATCCCCATGGCGGAGACAAAGAAACCGACGAGTCTGGTCATGGCATCTATCGCCAGGGGACCGATACGGCTCAGGATTTTTCTCCCGTTCACCAGTATCGCAAAGGTAACGGCCATTGTTGCCACTATCGCCAGACAAAACCCCAACGCAACCCCTTTCCCGAGATCGGAAAACGTCAGCAACGTTGAAAAACCGATTACCGTTGCCAGAGCGCCGGGACCGAACATTATCGGCATGGCGAGGGGAACGAAGGCGATATTCCCCCTCTGCCCCGTCTGTCCGGCGCCGATCTTCTCAAGATCACCGCCGGGCGAAGAGAACAGGCTGAAACCGATGCGCACGAGAATGATTCCGCCGACAACGCGGACCATGCTCAGTGAGACTCCGAAAAGGTGCATCATGAGCTTGCCGAAAAACAGGAAAAAGACCATCATGATCGCGGCGTACAGGCATGACCTGAAGGCCACCGTGCGATGGGTGCTTTCGTCCTCCCCCTGAAGCAGAGACAGGTATATCGGCAGGGCCTCCAGCGGGTTGATAATGGCCAGCAGCGTCGAGAACACTCCGGCTATAATGCTCAGGTCACTGATCATTGCTGGTCCCCCATTCACGGCTTGCGCCGCTTACTGCAGCTATCAGATTTCGCCTGAAGCATTTCCGCACCACTCGACGGGCACCAGGCAGGCGACCGCAGCGCTTCAGCCGGGGATTCATTGGCTTCTCATTTCCCGGTTTTCCCCTTCTGCTCAAAAATTCTTTTCCCCTGTTCGAGGAGTGCCGTTGACTCGAGGCTGCCGAATATCTTGATCAGCCGTGCCACGAGGCCGGTCCAGCCGGTCTGGTGGCTGGCGCCGAGCCCTGCGCCGTTGTCGCCGTGGAAATACTCGTAGAAGAGGATGTTGTCCCGCCAGTGGGGATCGCTCTGGAATTTCTCCGCGCCGCCGAAGACCGGACGGCGGCCGTTCTCGTCCCGCAGGAAAATCCGGGCGAGGCGGTCGGCGATCTCTTTGGCCACCCCAAAAAGGTTCATCTGGTTTCCCGAGCCGATGGGGCACTCGATGGTGAAGGTGTCGCCGTAGTAGAGGTAGTATTGGAGGAGCGACCGGATGATGAGGGCGTTGACCGGCATCCAGATAGGCCCGCGCCAGTTGGAGTTGCCACCGAACATGCCGCTGTCCGACTCGGCCGGTAGGTACTTCACCTCGTACCGCTCCCTGCGGACCTCCGTCACGTAGGGGTGATCGAGGTGGAAACGGGAAAGTGCCCTGATTCCGTAAGGGCTCAGGAATTCGTTCTCGTCCAGCATCCGGGTCAGTATCCGGCGGAGTCGTTCCTCGTTCACGAGAGCGGCAATCCCCCGTTCGGCAACACCGAAATGTCCCGGCCCGGTCACATGGATGCTTTCCCGCAGCTCGGGCATCTGAGCCAACCGACGCTGGATATATTCCGAGGCGTGGGGGAACTTCTCCCGCTGGTACTTCTCGATCACCGTCGTGGCACACAGAGGGAGGAGTCCTACCATCGACCGCACCTTGAGAGGAACAGCGCTCCCGTCCGGCTTCCGGAGAACATCGTAGTAGAAGCCGTCCTCCTCGTCCCAGAGGCCGACGCCACCCCCCAGCCGGTTCATGGCGGCAGCGATGAAGAGAAAGTGCTCGAAGAATTTGATGACCATGTCCTCGTAAGTCGAATCCTGGCTTGCCAGTTCGCTGGCAATTTCTGCCATGTTCTGGCAGAAGAGGGCCATCCAGGCGGTGCCGTCCGCCTGCTCCAGGTAGCCGCCGGTGGGGAGAGGGGCGCTCCGGTCGAAGACGCCGATGTTGTCCAGCCCGAGGAACCCCCCCTCGAAAAGGTTCTTGCCGAAGCGGTCCTTCCGGTTCACCCACCAGGTGAAATTCATCGCCAGCTTGTTGAAGGAGCGCTTGAGGAATTCAATGTCTCCTGCGCCCCGGTCCATCTTCAGCATATTGTGGAGAAAGAGGCAGGCCCAGGCGTGAACCGGCGGGTTCACGTCGCTGAAGTTCCACTCGTAGGCAGGGATCTGCCCGCTCGGATGGATGTACTCGGCGCTGGTCATCAGTTCGAGCTGACTCTTTGCAAAATCGGGGTCGACTACGGAGAGGGCCGTGGTGTGGAAGGCGAGGTCCCATGCGGCGTACCAGGGGTATTCCCACTTGTCCGGCATGGAGATGATGTCGTCGTTCACCATGTGGAACCATTCCTTGTTGCGGAAGGCCCCCTCGGCGCCAATCGGGTCGATGTCATGCTCGAAGAGCCACTGCTTGAGGTCAAAGTAGAAGTACTGCTTGCTCCAGAGCATCCCTGCCAGGGCCTGCCGCACCACCCGGGCCCCATCTTCACCGGTAGAGGGGGGGATAATGGAGGCGTAGAACTCGTTCGCCTCGGCCAGGCGGTCCGCCATGATCTGATCGAACTCCTTGCCGAACGGTGCGCCGTTCGCCTCGGGAGCGGCAGTGGTCAGGCGCAACCGTACCGTCGCGCTTTCACCACCCGCCACGCTCAGACGGTAGTGGGCAGCGCCCTTCGTCCCGGTCTGCGCAGGGTTGACGGCTTCCTGCTGGCCGTCGACGACGAAGTTGTTGATGCCATCCTTGACATAGGGGGAGGTGTTGGCGGTACCGTAGATTCGTTGGTTGTTGGTCTCGTTCTCGGTGAAAAGAAGCGGAACATCGCCTTCGCAGTAGAAGAATTTATCCTGCAGCCCTTCCCTGAACAGCTCGTCGGTGTGGGCGGCGGAGATGACGCTGCACCCCTCATTTTCGATCTTCCTGATAATAGGTTTCGTCCCTCCCCCCTGCCAGGACCAGGTGTTGCGGAACCAGAGGGTGGGAAGGAGGTGGAGCTCGGCCGCCTCGGGACCGCGGTTGCAGGCGGTGATCCGCACCAGGAGGTCGGTCGGTGACGCCTTGGCATACTCCACGAAAACGTCGAAGTAGCGGTCCTCATTGAAGACCCCGGTATCGAGAAGCTCGTACTCCAGCTCGGTGCGGCCGCGCTGCTTGTTCGTCGCGACGATGTCGTCGTAGGGATACGCAGCCTGGGGGTACTTATAGAGGTACTTCATGTAGGAATGGGTCGGGGTGCTGTCGAGGTAGAAGTAGTACTCCTTCACGTCCTCGCCGTGGTTCCCTTCGCTGTTGGTGCACCCGAAGAGGCGTTCCTTGAGGATCGGGTCGTTGCCGTTCCAGAGGGCGAGACTGAAGCAGAGCACCTGGTGGGCGTCGCTCACGCCGGCGATACCGTCCTCCCCCCAGTGATACGCGCGGGAGCGGGCCTGGTCGTGGCTGAAGTAGTCCCAGGCATTGCCGTCCCGGCTGTAGTCCTCCCGCACCGTCCCCCACTGCCGCTCCGAGAGGTAGGGGCCCCATTTGCGCCAGAGGACGTTCTGTTCACGGGCCTCTTGCAGACGTTGCGCTTCTTTCGTAAGGGACAATTTCTCCTTCATGGCAGGATCTCCTTCGACTGTGGATTCTTTCAAACCGTTTGCCTTGCTTGCGCTGATCGCCCTGCACACCTCCCTGCGCCCAGCAGGGCGGTGCGGTCGTTGAGGATGACCCGCACCGGAATCGTCTCCAGCAGGGGGCTCAACCGCCCCTTCGCGGTGAAGGCGAGCATGAAGCCCGGCCCCTTGAGCCGCTCGATGATCTTCGGGGCAATCCCTCCACCCAGGTAGACCCCCCCGGTGGTGAGGGAGCGGAGCGCCACGTTCCCCGCCTCCGCCCCGTAAAGGGAGACGAACAGGTCGAGAACCTCCCCGCAAAGGGGGCACTCGCCGGTCATGGCTGCTCTCGTGATGGCCGCCGCCGGGTCTCCCCGGCGCATCTCTTCTGCAACCGCAGGGGTTTCGGGATGATGGCGGACATCGATCAGAAACCGGTATATGTTGCACAGACCGGGACCGGAGACGACCCGCTCCGTGCTGACCCTTCCATGTTTGGAGCGGAGGTAGAGGAGCAGCTCCGCTTCCAGCTCGGTGCGGGGGGCGAAGTCGGCGTGCCCCCCCTCGCCGGGAAGAGGACGGTGGGCGCCGCCGTCCCAGTAGGCAACGGCCTCTCCCAGGCCGGTCCCGGCCGAGACCACGGCGATGGTGCCGGTGGGGTCGGCAATACCCTGGTTGAGGACCGCGAAGTCCTCCGTCCCCAGGAGATCGATGCCGTGGGCGTTCGCCTCCAGGTCGTTTATCAGCAGGACCTCCGGGATGCCGAGGGCCCGGCCCAGCTCGGCGGCATCCACGCTCCAGGGGAGGTTCGGAGTCGTGACCCGCCCTTTTCTCACCGGTCCGGCGATCCCGAAGCAGGCACGCTCCGCCGCAAGCCCGTGCTCCGCGACAAAGCGGCCTGCAATCTCTTCCAGGTTCGCCGCCTCCCGGCTCGGGTAGAGTCCTTCGGCCAAGAGCGCCATCCTGTCTCCGGCGGTGTCGAAATAGGCGAGCCGCGTCGATGTTCCTCCGATATCCCCAGCCAGAATCAGCATTCAAATCCTTTCCCGCATCTTGTTGTTTCAGTCCGTTAGACTGTCTTCCGGTTGTGAATCATCCAGTCCCGGCTCGACCCGGGTGACCCAGGCCTCCAGCAGGGTATAGGTCACGGCGAGCATCACCGGCCCGATGAACAGCCCGATGACGCCGAAAGCGATGAGTCCTCCGATCACGCCGGAAAAAATCAGCAGCAGGGGGAGATCGGCCCCCTTCTTGATGAGAAGCGGACGGATGAAATTGTCGACGGTACCCGCGACGACCGTGAACACGACCATGACTGAACCCCACATGGTCTGGTCGTTCCAGAACAGCCATACAGTCGCCGGGATGAGCACCAGGCCGGGTCCCACCTGGGCGATGCAGAGGATGAACATGACGGCTGTCAGCAGCACCGGCGCCGGCACCCCGGAGATCACCAGGCCGATGCAGCCGATCAGAGACTGGATCAGGGCGGTGACCACGACCCCGAGCGCAACGCCACGGACAGCCTTGGCGGCAAGGATGGCGGCGTTCTCGCCATGCTGCCCCCCAAGCCGTCGGGCAAACATGAGCACCCCCTCAGCCGCCTTCTCGCCGGTCGCATACAGGACCGCGCTGATGATCACGGTCAGCAGGAACTGGATAATCATCATCATGACGCTTCCCGCCTGGGCGACCAGCCAGCTCACAAAATTCTTTGCATAGGGAGCGAGGCGCTCTGACAACGCTTCCGGAGACGCTGCCGCGAGACTGTTCCAGCGGGCGGCGATCTTCGGCCCGACCAGCGGCAGTTTATCAACCCACGCCGGCGGTGGCACAATGGTATAGGCGTCAAGGGATTTCACCCAGGCGACAAATTCGTCGGACTTGTCAATAATGATGACAATGGCGAGCGTGAAGGGGATGATGAACACCAGCA
>DATJLB010000072.1:0-3484 GCA_035490915.1 Geobacteraceae bacterium | reverse complement strand
GTTCGCCTGGGAGCCGGCATGGGGCTGGACGTTGGCGTGATCCGCGCCGAACAGCTCCTTGGCCCGCTCGATGGCCAGGTTCTCGACCACATCCACGTGCGTGCAGCCGCCGTAGTAGCGCTTGCCGGGATATCCCTCCGCATACTTGTTGGTCAGGACCGATCCCTGGGCCTCCAGGACCGCCTCGGAAACGAAGTTTTCGGAGGCGATCAGCTCCAGATTGTATTCCTGCCGCTCGGTCTCATGCCTGATGGCTTCGGCCACTGCCGGGTCAAACGTTTCGAGAATCGACATCCTGTTCTCCTTCGTGTCTCGTGAAAATGAAACGGGACCGTGAAGTCCCGTAGTTGGTCGGAATCGGGGGGGGCAGATGCCATCTGCCCCCATCGGTTGCATTCTGAAGTCTTACTCCCCGGAGCCGGTCCGGTAGATTTCCCGCTCGATGGCGGCTATCTTGTCGAGCCGCCCCTGGTGTCGCCCCCCCTCGTATGCGGTGTCGAGCCAGGTGGCGACCATCTCCCGCGCCTGATTCTCGTCGAGGATGCGGCCGCCGAGCACGAGGATGTTGGCGTTGTTGTGTTCCTTCGCCATCCGCGCCATGAAAGGGTCGGTTACGAGAGCGGCGCGCACGTGGGGGAACTTGTTGGCCACGATCGACATGCCGATACCGGTGCCGCAGAAGAGGACCCCTTTTTCCGCCGCCCCAGCCGCCACCTTGCGGGCCACCTTCTCGCCATAGTCCGGGTAATCGACCGATTCGCCGTTCTCGGTACCGCAGTCCTCGAACGGAATGCCCCGCTCCTCGAGGAGCTTTTTCACCGCCTCTTTCAGCTGGAGGCCTCCGTGGTCGCTCGCCAGCGCAATCATCACAGTTTCCTGAACAGGAGCGTGGCGTTGGTGCCGCCAAACCCGAAGTTGTTGCTCATGGCGTACCGGATCTTTGCATCACGGGCCGTGTTGGGGACGTAGTCAAGATCGAGCTCGGGATCAGGCTCCTGGTAATTGATGGTGGGAGGGACGACCCCCTTGTCCATTGCCATCATGGTGAAGACCGCCTCAAGCCCGCCGGCGGCCCCGAGGGCATGGCCGGTCATCGACTTGGTGGAGGAGACCATCACCTTTTTCGCGTATTCGCCGAAGACGGTCTTGACCGCCATCGTCTCGTAGAGATCGTTCATCGGCGTCGAGGTGCCGTGGGCATTGATGTAGTCGACCTCTTCGGGGTTGACCCCCGCGTTGGTGAGTGCCATCCGCATGCAGCGTGCCGCCCCTTCCCCCCCGGGAGCGGGCGCGGTCAGGTGGTAGGCATCGCCGGTCAGGCCGTAGCCGACCACCTCGGCGTAGATCTTGGCGCCCCGTTTCCTGGCGGCTTCGTACTCCTCCAGGACGACGATGCCGGCCCCCTCTCCCAAAACGAAGCCGTCACGGTTCTTCTCGAAGGGACGGGAAGCGCCCTGCGGGTCGTCGTTGCGGTCGGAGAGCGCCTTCATCACGGCAAAGCCGCCGATCCCGAGGGGGGTCACCGTTGATTCGGTGCCACCGGCGATCATGGCGTCCGCATCGCCGCGCCGGATGATCTGGTAGGCGTCGCCGATGGAGTGGGTAGCGGTGGCGCAGGCGGAGACCGACGAGATGTTCGGCCCCTTGGCACCGTACTTGATGGAGATATGCCCGGGCGCCAGGTTGATGATCAGCATCGGGATGAAAAACGGGGAGATCTTCTTGTAGCCACCTTCAAGAAAGGCGGAATGGTACTTCTCGATGGTCGGCAGCCCCCCTAGTCCGGCACCTACCAAGACGCCGACCCGCTCCGCATTCCCTTCGTCGATCACCAGCCCGGAGTCTTCCATGGCAAACTGGGCAGCCGCGAGCGAATACTGGATGAACAGATCCATCTTCTTGATTTCTTTTTTGTCGATGAAATCTTCGGCGACAAAATCCTTCACTTCGCCGGCAATCTTGACGGGCATTTCCGAGGCGTCAAACCGGGTAATCAGGCCGATCCCCGACACACCGGCGACCAAGGCATCCCAGTTTTTCCGGTTACCGGTCCCGAGCGGCGACACCACCCCCACACCCGTCACTACCACTCTTCGCATAGAACACGTCTCCTTGAAGTTCCAATTCCCGTTCGTCGGCTAATAACCGGCGATAAAAAGGGGGGGATCGCCCCCCCGGGTCATCCTAGGTGTGCTCGGTGAGGTAATCGATCGCATCCTGCACGGTCTGGATCTTCTCGGCGTTCTCGTCGGAGATTTCGATGTCGAACTCTTCCTCAAGGGCCATGACCAACTCCACCGTGTCGAGGGAGTCGGCACCGAGGTCGTCCATGAAAGAAGCCTCGTTGGTAACCTGGGACTCGTCCACGCCAAGCTGCTCGGCAACGATCTCTTTCACTCTTTTTTCTATTGATGACATCTTTTCTACCTCCATGTGGTTTTAACCTTTTTCAGGTTTATTGTGAATTTCACTCTAGCTACATAGCATGAAAAAAGGATTTTGCAAAAGATTTTTTCAGACAAAAGACAGCAATCAGGAAACGCAGATTTTTCGCAAGGTCAAGGCGATCAAAGGATTGCGCGGAGGCGTGGCAGCGCCACGCCGCACAAGGGATCCCGAAGATCAACGCCGAGATTGCGGAAAAGCTTCGTTTCCACCCCTTACATGTACATGCCGCCGTTGACCCCCAACACCTGCCCGGTGATGTAGGCGGAGCGCTCCGCAGCGAGGAAGAGCACCGCATTCGCGATATCGTCGGCGGAGCCCAGGCGCTCCATCGGGATCTGGGCAGCGAGATCCTGCTTGACCTTCTCCGGCAGCATCTCGGTCATGTCCGTGGCGATGAAGCCGGGAGCGACGGCGTTGACGGTGACATTCCGCTTGGCGAGCTCGCGGGCATTGGACTTGGTGAGCCCCATCAGCCCCGCCTTGCTGGCGCAGTAGTTTGCCTGCCCGGCGTTCCCCATCTGTCCCACGATCGAAGCGATGTTGATGATCCGGCCGTAGCGCTGCTTGGCCATCACCTTGGCAGCGGCGCGGCTGCAGAGAAAGGCCCCCTTGAGGTTGACGGAAAGGACGGCGTCCCATTCCTCGTCTTTCATCCTGAGCAGCAGGGAGTCCCGGGTGATCCCCGCATTGTTCACCAGGATATCCACCCGGCCGAACGCCTCCACCGCGGCATCGATCATCCGCTCGGCATCGGCGGTCAGGGTCACGTTCCCCTGGACGGCGACGGCTTCTCCCCCCGCGGCCTTGATCTCGGCGGCGAGCGCCTCGACCCCTTCCGGAACCATGTCCACTGCGACGATTTTGGCCCCTTCGCCTGCCAGGGCCAAAGCTATGCTCCGTCCGATACCGCGTGACGCACCGGTCACGACAGCAATCTTTCCTTTTGGCATTACGTACCTCCTTTCATTATCGACACATACGAACACTACACGGAGCGATTTAACGCTCGCATCAGTCGGCAATCCTCACGAAACAA
>DATJLB010000071.1:0-9663 GCA_035490915.1 Geobacteraceae bacterium | reverse complement strand
CCGCATGATCCGCCGCAGAACGTAGCCGCGCCCCTCGTTGCTCGGGAGGGCGCCGTCGCAGATCAGGAACGTCGTCGCCCGGGCGTGATCGGCGATGACCCGCATGGAGACGTCGTCCTTCACGTTGTCCCGGTATCGCTTGCCGGAGAGCCGCTCGATGTGCCGGATGATCCCCTGGAAGAGATCGGTGTCGTAGTTGGACTTCACCCCCTGCATCACCGTGGAGATCCGCTCGAGTCCCATGCCGGTGTCGACCGCCGGCTTGGGGAGCGGCGCGAGCGTCCCGTCGGCGGAGCGGTCGAACTGCATGAAGACGTTGTTCCAGATCTCCATGTAGCGGTCGCAGTCGCACCCGACGGCGCACTCCGGGCTGCCGCAGCCGACATCCGGGCCGTTGTCCCAGAAGATCTCGGTGCACGGGCCACAGGGACCGGTGTCACCCATGGACCAGAAGTTGTCCTTCTCGCCGAAGCGGTAGATCCGCTCACGGGGGACCCCCTCCTGTTTATGCCAGATGTCTGCCGCCTCGTCGTCGTCCTGGTAGACCGTGACGTAGAGCCTCTCCTTGTCCAACTTGAGTTCCTTGGTCAGGAACTCCCACGCAAAGGCGATCGCCTCTTTCTTGAAGTAGTCGCCGAAGGAGAAGTTGCCGAGCATCTCGAAGAAGGTGTGGTGCCGGGCGGTCCGCCCGACGTTCTCCAGGTCGTTGTGCTTCCCCCCCGCCCGGACGCACTTTTGCGAGGAGCAGGCCCGGACGTAGTCCCGCTTTTCCATCCCGAGGAAACAGTCCTTGAACTGGTTCATCCCGGCGTTGGTGAACAGAAGCGTCGGGTCGTTGTGGGGAATCAGGCTGGAACTGGCGACTATGGTGTGGCCCCGCTCGGCGAAGTACTGCAGAAAACGGGCGCGAATCTCTTTCCCTGTCATGAAAACTCCGTGGGGCGGGCGCGGTCTTCCGACCATCTCGCCGCCGTGTCCTCGAAGTTCCGCTTCGACGTAGCGCTGCTATGCCTCAGCGAAGCTTCTGCGGGCCGGCAACGATCTGGCCAAAATCTCGCGCCCGGTTGACAAAATATTACTAATCAGATTTTTCTGCCGTGATCTGTTCGCGGCTGACGACCGCTACGATCTCTCAGTGGCGAAATATTCGAAAATTGCGGCCGCGGAAAACCCCCGCCGCTGAAGGTAGGAAAAGACTCTTCGCTTCTCCCGGTCGGTGGCCGATCCTGGATCGAAGCCGGCAAACCTCCGTGACACCAGGGCCGCCAGGGTTTCCTCCTCCCCGTAGGATGCCTTGATGCCGGCAAGGACGTCCGCGATGATCTCCCGGGAGATTCCCCGGCGGGCCAGCTCCATTCTCAGGCGCGGTCCGTAGCCCCTGCCGCTCCTCACCGCCGACTCCGCCCACCGCTCGGCAAAGCGCCGGTCGTCCAGATAACCGGACTTCCCGAGCCTGGCAATGAGCCCTGCGATCACGCCGACCGAGAAACCCTTATCGCGGAGCTTGCGCTCCATTTCGGCCACGCTGTGGTCCCGGCGTGTGAGCGCTCTGACGGCATAGGCAAGGGCTTTTTCCGCCTCGTCCATCTCAGAACTTTTCTATTTCCGTCTTCTCGTGCCCCTCCTCGCTGACGAACTGGTCCCAGTTCAGGTCCGAGGTGGAAGATATCCCGGAAATCTTAAGGGCGAAGTCGTCGGGGTTGGAACACTGGCGAAGTGCCTCTTCGTAGCTGATCAGTTTTTTCGAGTAGAGCAGCATGAGCGACTGGTCGAACGACTGCATCCCGTACGAGACGAACCCCTGGGTGATCGCCTCGGGGATCTGCTTGGTTTTCTCCTCGTCGTCGATACATTCGCGGACCCGCGCGGTCCCGATCATTACCTCGACCGCAGGTACCCGCCCCTTCCCGTCGGCACGGGAGACCAGTCGCTGGGATATGACCCCCTTGATGATGCCGGAGAGCTGCATCCGCACCTGACGCTGGTGGAAGGGGGGGAAGACGGAGATGATCCGGTTCACGGTCTCCGCGGCGTCGAGGGTATGGAGAGTGGACATGACCAGGTGTCCGGTCTCGGCGGCGGTAAGGGCGGTCTCGATCGTTTCGAGGTCGCGCATCTCCCCCACCAGGATGACGTCCGGGTCCTGGCGCAGCGCCCCCTTCAGTGCACTGGCGAACGAGGGGGTGTCGAAACCGACCTCCCGCTGGCTGATGATGCTCTTCTTGTCCCGGTGAAGGAACTCGACCGGATCCTCGACGGTGATGATGTTGCAGGTTCGGTTTTCGTTGATGTAATCGATCATGGCCGCGAGGGTAGTGGACTTGCCGCTCCCGGTGGTGCCGGTCACCAGAATCAGCCCGCGCTCCTCCAGGGCGATCTTCTTCATGACCGGCGGCAGGGTGAGGCTGTCCAGCGAAGGGATACCGATGGAGATGGCGCGCAACACCATCGCCACGGTGCCCCGCTGGGAATAGACGCTTACCCGGAAGCGGCCAAGCCCCGCAACGCCGTAAGCGAGGTCCACTTCAAAGTGCTCTTCATAATGCTTCTTCTGACGCTCGTTCATGATGGCCAAGGCCATCGAACTGACGACATCGGGAGTAAGCCGGGGCGCGTTCGGAATGGGGTGGAGCCGCCCGTCTATCCGAACGATAGGCGGCAGACCGGTCTTGATGTGGATATCCGAGCCCCGCGCCTTTACCGCTATAGCCAGGATTTCGTTCAGTTGCATAATATCAGGCCCGTCCCTCGGCGGTTTGTGTCCCGGCAAGGCCGAGCGTCGTCAGGAGTTTTTCCTGGATCTGCCCGGCAACCGCGGGGTTCTCTTTCAGGAAAATACGGGAATTCTCCCGTCCCTGGCCGATCCGCTCCTTGTCGTAGGAGAACCAGGCGCCGCTCTTGTCGACGACACCTTTCTCCACCGCCAGGTCGAGCAGGTCGCCTTCCTTGGAGATCCCCTCTCCGTAGAGGATGTCGAATTCCACTTCTTTGAAAGGGGGAGCGACCTTGTTCTTCACTACCTTCACCTTGGTGCGCGAGCCGATGATGTCGTTCCCCTGCTTAAGACTCGCGATTTTCCTGATGTCCATCCGGACCGAGGCGTAAAACTTCAGGGCGTTGCCGCCGGTGGTGGTTTCCGGGTTGCCGAACATCACCCCGATCTTCATCCTGATCTGGTTGATGAAGATCACGCAGCAGTTGGACTTGGAGATGATGCCTGTCAGCTTCCGGAGCGCCTGGGACATGAGCCGTGCCTGGAGCCCCATATGGGAGTCCCCCATCTCCCCCTCGATCTCGGCCTTCGGAACAAGGGCCGCCACCGAGTCGATAACGAGGACATCGATAGCGCCGCTCCTGACGAGCATCTCCGCGATTTCGAGGGCCTGTTCGCCGGTGTCCGGCTGGGAAACCAGCAGGTCATCGGTCCGGACCCCGAGTTTGCGGGCATACCCTATGTCGAGGGCGTGCTCCGCATCGACAAAGGCGGCAATTCCCCCCAACTTCTGGGCCTCGGCCACGATATGGAGCGCCAGGGTCGTTTTCCCCGACGATTCGGGTCCGAAGACCTCGATAACGCGCCCCCGCGGCACTCCTCCCACGCCGAGCGCCAGATCGAGAGAGAGGGAGCCGGTGGGAATCGCGGCAACATCCGGCAATGGCTCCTCATTGCCGAGCCTCATGATCGCCCCCTTGCCAAACTGCTTTTCAATCTGGCTCAACGCTAAGTCAATCGCCTTCTCTCTATCAGACATCCACTGGCCTCCTTGAAGAATTGTCCACGCAAAAACTGTGAATCTACAGACTCATAGCACATTTATCGTGGCCATTTCAAGCTTATCTTTATGTAACGGGGCGCACGCACAGACACCCTTGCGGCTTTCGTCACCCGCCGTCGTCTGCCGGGTCGAACAGCTCCGGAGCGGGATAGGCGGGTTCCTGCTGGAGAAACGGGAACGTCGACTGATACACCTCCCCTTCGAGGGGGATTAAAAGGAAGAACGAACTTCCGGAAGAGCCGGCCGCCGGACTTTCCACCCAGACCATGCCACCGTGAGCTTCGATCATCCCCTTGACGATCGCCAACCCCAGCCCGACCCCCTTCCCCTGGAACTTGGCGTTGCCGCTCGAGTGGTGGCGGATCTCGCCGACCTCGTAAAATGTCTCGAAGATCTTGAGCCGCTCATCGGCGGCGATACCTACGCCGCTGTCCCGCACTTCCACCTGGAGGTAGCACTCATCCCCAATCTGGGCGTAGAACGGGAGGTTGAAGTGCGCAAGAACATCCCGTTTCTCCGCAAGTTCCGTTCGGTTCGTTATCC
The DNA here is from genome assembly GCA_035490915.1 of Geobacteraceae bacterium. Lineage (GTDB taxonomy): Bacteria > Desulfobacterota > Desulfuromonadia > Geobacterales > Geobacteraceae > JAMPXD01. The sequence goes on along the minus strand of DATJLB010000071.1, from coordinate 5,344 downwards.
GGGCCGCGATCACCGTCTCCCCCCCGTTGGGGGTAAACTTGATGGCATTTTCCAGGAGTTCGGTAAAGACATCGTTGAGACAATCCCTGTCCCCGCTGAAATAGGGAAGCGTCTCAACTCCCTGAAGAACGACACGCTGATCGCGCTCTCGGATGAGGGGGGCAAACTGTTCAATCAGGGCCGCCAGGATCTCTTTCAGGTGGACGGGGGTCGTGCTGACTGGCGCCCCTTTCGCTTCCAGCCGAGCCACCTTCAGCAGGTCGGTTATGATCTCGTTGAGCCTCGTCCCCCCCTTCTGGATGATCGACAGGAGAAGGCGCTCTTCCTCCTCACCAACCGTGCCGTGATTGTCAAGGAGATATTCGGTGCTCCCGAGGATGCCGGTGAGGGGGGTCTTGAACTCATGGGAAACCATGCCGAGGAACTGCCCCTTCATCCGGTCGAGGCGTTCCAGTTCCTGATTGGTCCGCTCCACCAGGGCGAGATTCTTTCGCATCCTGCTCTCGGAAAGGGCCAGCTGGCGGCCGTTTTTTTCCAGCAGGCTGTGGGACCGCAACAGTTCTGCCGTCTTCCAGTTCAGGTCGGCGAACAGGCGGGCATGCTCGATCACGATCCCGATCTGGTTCCCCATGGTGGTGAAAAACGTGATTTCCCCCGGGGAATAGCTCCGTTCCTCGGTGCTCATGAGGTGCATAACCCCGATCAGCCGGTTCTTGGCGAACAGGGGGATCCCCACGGCGCTGCGCCACCCCTCCTCACGGGCATGCCCTACCATGGAACAGCTGGCGCGGGAGGCACCGGTCAGCAGGTGGCACTGCCGCGTCGTCACTATCCTGCAGGCGGGGTCGGCGTCGAGCTCCCTCTGCCTGGTTGAGGTCACAAACCGTTCGGTGAGGTTGTTCCTGGCGACCAGGGACAGGGTTATTCCCTCCCCTTCCAGGAGATGGATCGCCCCACCTTCGGTGCCGAAGGCCTCCATGGTTTCCTGGAGGGTCATATCGAGGACCGTATGGAGATCCAGGCTGGTATTGGCCCGGGCAATGATGCCGTTGAGAATGGAGAGCTTGCGGTTTCGCTGGCGGATCTCATTTTCGGACTGCTTTTTCTGGGTGATGTCCCGGATGATCGCCTGCACCACTTTTTCATCACCAAGGTCGATCAACCGGGCATTCACCTCTCCGAGAAAGTGGCTCCCGTCCTTGCGCCTGAAGGTAAGAGAGTCCGAGGACGCCATGCCGTGACGGTTGACGTGCCGCACCAGGGAGATGAACTGGGCCTGGTCTGTATCGGAAAAGAGGTCCTTGCCGCTCAGGCTCCCCATTTCCTCCCGGCTGTACCCGAGCAGGACGGTCCCCATGCCATTCATCTCGGCAAGCCGGCCGGTCTCCGCGTTGATGACGAAGATGGCATCGCCGGCCCCTTCCAGCAAGCTTTTGTAGCGCACGGCGCTCTTTTCCACCTCGCGCCCCAACTCCGCGACCAACCGCTCGTGGGCAATCTTTTCGGTTCGGCGAGCTCGATTGACGATCAATCCCAGTGCGGCGAGAACAACGGCGAGGGTAAGATGAAGGGATTGGGATACGATCCGGTTATCCTCGACGACATACGGGGACACCGCTTCCATCATGAGCAGGACGAGGATCACCCCGATGGCCCCGCTGAGCATGGCGAAGAACGTTCTGTTTTTCGTGTCGGTCATGATCCACCTCGTGGCCATGAACATGCTCTTCCGTGCGAAAGAGCGAGAGATGACTGATTATAGGGAGATCAGGTGCCGGCGCAGCCACTCCAGTGCCATGCACGCGGTAATCATCCGGATCTCGTCCCTGCTCCCGGAAAAGCGATATCCTTTTGCATGACAACCGGTACGGCTCGCCAGGGCGATGAACACCGTCCCGACCGGTTTTTCCTCACTCCCGCCCGAAGGTCCTGCGATGCCGGTGATCGCCAGCCCGAGGTCGCTCCCGGAACCCTTCCGGACCCCTTTGGCCATTGCCATCGCCGTTTCGGAGCTCACCGCCCCGTGTTCTTCGAGGGTCCGGGGAGGAACCCCGAGGATGCGGACCTTTGCGGCATCGGCATAGGTGACGGCCCCCTCGATGAAATAATCGGAGCTCCCCGGCAGGTCGGTGATCCGCTTTGCCACCAGGCCGCCGGTGCACGACTCGGCCAGGGAAAGGGTCACCCCCTTCTGCCGCAGCATCCGTGCGACGACGACATCGAGGGTGTCGTCGTCTTCCCCGAAGATATGCCCCTTGAGCTTCTGCCGTACCGCGACGGAAGCGCTTTTGAGCACCGCCTCGGTCGCCTGGTCGGTATTTCCCTCGGCGCGGAGCTTGACGTGGACCTCGGGGAAATCGACCCCGAACGCGACCGTCACGCCGGCATCGGGAGCGAGCACCCCCTTCAGGAGCTCATCCACCTCCGCTTCGGACGGGCCGAACACCTTCAGGACCTTCGTTGCAAGCGATGTTTTCTCCGTGCGCCGCGCCTCAATGGCGGGGAGCACCGTTTCTTCCAGCATCCGTGCCATTTCCGAGGGAACCCCCGGCATGAAAAACAGAGCCCGGCCGTTGTGGACGAGGTGAAAGCCGCAGGCGGTACCGGTCGGGTTCGGGATCAGGGTGGCCGACGCGGGGATGAGCGCCTCTTTTTCGTTCAGCGGGTGGAACCCTTTGCCGAGCTTCCCGGCGAACAGCCGGACATGGGCCAGGGCCTCCTCGTTCAGGACCAGCCGGCGCCCCGTGGCCTTGGCCGCGGCCCTCGCCGTTACGTCGTCGACCGTCGGCCCGAGCCCACCGGTGACGATCACCACGTCGCTCTTCTCGGCGAGGGCAAGGAGCGCCTCGACGATGTCCAGTTCCTGGTCGCCGACCGTCATGTGCCGCTGCACCTTCAGCCCGCGCCGGTAGAGGCGCTCCCCGATGCGGGCGGCGTTCGTGTCCGCCACCTCGCCGCAGAGGAGTTCGTCGCCGATGGAAAGGGTCGCTATCTTCACACAAACCTCAGGACAAGATGGAGCAGCACACAGGCATAAACCCCTGCCGCCACGTCGTCGAGCACCACCCCGTAACCGTTCTTCAGGTGCCGGTCGAAGGAGCGGGCAGGCTCGATCTTCACGATGTCGAAGAACCGGAACAGGAAGAAGCCGAGCACTACCCCCGGCAGGGTTGGTGGCACCCCGGCCATCGTGACCAGGTAGCCGACCACCTCATCGATCACGATCTTCCCCGAATCCTTTTCCCCGAAAACCACCTCCGCCAGCCCCGACACCCAGCAAGCGAAAAAGAAGAACGGAATGAGCGTCAGGAGATAGAGGGAAAGCGGCAGCCGGGCAAGGATCAGGTAGAAGGGGATGGCGGCCAGGGTCCCCACCGTCCCTGAGGCAACCGGGCTGTACCCGGCCCCCCCCCACGTGGCAAACAGGATCACGAAGCGTCTCATGGGGTCAGGGTGTCCCGTTCGATGACCCGGTAGACCTCCAGAAGCGGCATCCCCTGTTCATCCGCGATGCGCCGGCATTCCTCGAATTCGGGGACGACCCGGAGCGCTTTGCCGTTGTCGCTGAACACCTTGACCCGGACCCTCCCGAGGGAGGTCTCCCGCTCCTCCTGGAACCTCGCGAGCATCATCCGCTCCACCGGGTAATAGCGCACCCCTCCGGCCGTCGACTCGGTCAACACCATCCGGGCCAGCTCGTTCAGCGCCTCGGTAGTGGAGAGAACGGTCAACTTCACGGCGGGGCGGTTTTTTTTCATCTGGAGGGGAGAAAAGGCGACGTCCAGCGCCCCGTGGGCAAAGAGCCTTTCCATCAGGAAGCCGAGGAGCTCAGGGTTCATGTCGTCGATGTGGGTCTCGATAACCATGATCTCGTCCCGCTCGGCAGGGCCGACCGCTTCCCCGAGGATCAGGCGGAGGATGTTGGGGATGTCGGCGAAATCCATGCCTCCGGCCCCGCAACCGACCGCCGAGACGCGCATGGCGGGGGGCCTGCCGAAACCATCCGCCAAGGCCGCCAGGATGGCCGCACCGGTAGGTGTCACCCGCTCGCCGGGACCGCATTCGAAGTGGACAGGCATCCCCCGCAGGAGCTCAACGGTCGCCGGCGCAGGGACCGGCAGCCGGCCGTGGGCCGTCTCCACCGACCCGCTCCCGTAGGGAAGGGGAGCCGCATGAATCCTGTCGATCCCGAGATGGTCGAGACAGATCGCGGTGCCGACGATATCGACGATGGAATCGACCCCCCCCACCTCGTGGAAGTGGACCCGGCCGATCTCCACGCCGTGCACCCGGGCTTCCGCCTCGGCCAGCCGGAGGAATATCCGTTGCGCCCGTTCCTTCGCCCCCGACGGGAGGGTGCTCCCCTCGATCATTGCGGCTATGTCGCCGTAGTGGCGGTGCGGCTGGTGCTCGGCCACCTCCACGTGGAATCGGGAAGCTGCAATTCCCCGCCGGGCAACCTTTTCCACTGCAAGGTGGTAGCCGGGGCCGGGGAGAGAAAGCGCGGCAAGGCGCTCCTCAAGCAGGCCGAAAGGAACCCCCAGCTCCAGCAATCCGGCGACGGTCATGTCGCCGGAGATCCCGGCAAAACAGTCGAAATAGAGAATCTTCAAGAAAACCTCGTGTGATTCATTCCCGATTGATCAAACTCGCCGCGTAGGCCGCCCCGAACCCGTTGTCGATGTTGACCACCGTGACCCCGGCGGCACAGGAGTTGAGCATGCCAAGGAGGGCCGCAATCCCGCCGAACGATGCGCCGTACCCGACCGAAGTGGGGACGCCGATCACCGGCCTGCCCACCATCCCTGCCACGACGGAGGGGAGCGCCCCCTCCATCCCCGCCACCACGATGATCACTGCCGCAGTGAGAAGCAGTTCCCTGCGGGCCAGCAGGCGGTGAATGCCCGCTACCCCCACGTCATACAGGTGCTCCACCTCGTTCCCCATCATGCGGGCGGTCACCAGCGCCTCGGCAGCCACCGGGATGTCGGAAGTACCGGCGGAAACCACCAGGATTTTCCCCTTGCCGGTCATCTCCACCGGTTTCTGCTCTATCGTCAGACACCGGGCATCGCCGTGGTACACCGCCGTGGGGAAACCCTCCTTGATGCGAGCCCCCTTTGCCTCGTCAAGCCGGGTCGCCAGGACATTCCCCCCCTTGTCGAGCATGGCGGCGATGATCCGCTCGATCTGGCCGATGCTCTTCCCCTCCCCGAGGATCACCTCCGGAAATCCCTGACGCAGCCCCCGGTGATGGTCGATCGTGGCACAGCCTATCTCTTCAAAGGGGAGGTGCTTCAGCCGTTCCATGACGTCATCGATGTCGATATCGCCGTTTTTCAGG
>DATJLB010000070.1:0-2742 GCA_035490915.1 Geobacteraceae bacterium | reverse complement strand
TACCTGCGACCTCCCCTCGCCCCACGCCGCCGTCCCCGACACGGCGGCGACTTCGGGAGCCGTGTTCATTGTCCTGGAGCACGGTCCCCGGCCGGGGGCCGGCTACGGTCTGCTCACCCTGGACGATGACGGCACGGTCCGCCACGACGGCGCCCGGGCCGAAAGCATCGCCAACATCGTCACCGCCTCCCTGTCGCACCGGATGAAGGAACAGACGGAAACATGAAACTCAACGGAAACAAGATACTCTTTGTCTACCCTCTCGGTTACCGGGCCGACGCCGCGGGGAAGGACATCTCGCGGCTCGCCAACATCATGCCTCCGCTCGGCATCGCGAGCATCGCGGCCTACCTGGAACAGCGCGCCGTCAGTGCCGCCATCATCGACTGCTATGCCCGCCCCGACTCCGAACGGATGATCCGTGACCATCTCCTGGCGGAGCGGCCGGCGTTCATAGGGCTCAGCTGCACCACGTCGAGCTTCCGCGACGGGGTCAGGATTGCCGAGATGGCCCGTCATACCCTCCCGGGGATCAGGACGGTCTTCGGCGGCCCCCATGTCTCCGCTTTGAAGGAGCTTGCTCTCGACGGCTTTCCCGCTGTCGACTGCGCCGTGGTGGGAGAAGGCGAAGAGACCGTGGCGGAACTGATCCAGTGCGGCGGGGATGCGCCGGAGACGGTCAAGGGGCTCGTCTATCGGGACAGCGCAGACGGCACCATACGCTTCACAGGCTACCGGGAACGGGGGATCGAGCTCGACACCCTCCCCTTCCCCGCCTACGAGAAGCTCCCCGGATATCCCGAAGCGTACAAGCTCCCGCTCTTCAACTACCCTCGGGTGCCGAACGCCAGCTGCATCTCGAGCCGGGGCTGCCCCTACTCGTGCAGCTACTGCGACCGGTCGGTGTTCCGCCGCAGCTTCCGCTACAACTCCGCCGAATACCTCTACGAGCACCTCCGCTACCTGAGGGAACGCTTCGGCATCCGGCACATCAATTTCTACGACGACCAGTTCACCTTCAACCGGCCGCGGGTGGAGGAGTTTACCCGGCTGATGACCGACCGCCCCCTCGGCATGACCTTCAACTGCGCCGTTCGGGCGGAGCACATCGATGAGGAACTGGTGCGCCGGATGAAGGCGGCGGGGTGCTGGATGATGAGCCTCGGGATCGAGACGGGGGACGAAGAACTCCTCGCCCGGCACCGCCAGAACGCCGACCTGGACATGCTGGCGGACAAGATCAGGCTGATCAAGCGGGCGGGGCTCCGGACCAAGGGGCTCCTGATGATCGGGCTGCCGGGGGAGACCGAGGAGAGCATCAGGAAGAGCATGGCGTACGTCTTCTCCCTCCCCATCGACGACTTCAACCTCGCCAAGTTCACCCCCTTCCCGGGTTCGCCGATCTACGAGCGGATCCACGAGCTTGGGGAGTTCGACGAGGACTGGGAGAAGATGGACTGCATGAACTTCCAGTTCATCCCCCGCGGGATGACCCGGGAGCACCTGGAGGAGCTGTTTCTTGAGTTCTACCGCACCCATTTCCAGCGCCCCAAGATCCTGCTCGGGTACCTCGCCATGCTCTGGCGTTCCCCGGACAGCTGTCTCCGCTTCCTCCGCAACCTGACCGATTTCGTCACCTTTGCGAAGACCAACCGGCGCATCAGGGATGACGGAGGCCGGTGACAATCGTGGCCCATCGGGTGCTGAAGCCTTGAATAACGACGACTTTCCCGCTATTATGGTGCAGTCGCGTCCGTTTTCCGTTGTACCATCCCTCATTTTCCGGAGCCCTTTCCCATGACCGTCAAAGAAAAACTGAAAGCCGTCCTGATCGAAGGTTTGAAGCTCGAAGACTTGACCCCTGAGGAGATCGACGACGGCGCGCCCCTGTTCGGGGAGGGGCTCGGCCTAGACTCCCTCGACGCGGTCGAGCTGGTGGTCCTCCTGCAGAAGCATTTCGGGGTGGTGGTAAAAGACATCGACGAAGGGCGGGTCGCCTTCCGGTCGGTCGACGCCCTCGCATCCTTCATCGAGCAGCACCTGCCGGCATGACGTCGCTCTCCCCCGTCGCCATAACCGGCCTCGGTTGCATCTGCGCCGCCGGAAACGATCTCGACACCTGCATCGCCCCCCTCTTCGCAGGGAACCGCTCGCCCGCGCCGCCGGCCAGGTTCGGGAGCACCCACGAGGTCCCCTACCCGGTTTTCGAGGTACGGGGGTTCGCCGAGCGTCCCGATATCCTCAGGACCGCTGCCCTCGGCCTTCACGCGGCCCGGGAGGCGCTGGCGGACGCCGGGCTGGACGCGGAGACGCTGCGTCCCTTGAGGGTCGGGATCTGCGTCGGCACCACCATCGGCTGCTCCGTCAACAACGAAGCTTTCTGCCGGGCATACCGCAGCGGCGGCACACCGGACCTCGCCCCCATTGAGCGGATCATGCGGAGCAACCCCGCCACGGTCATCGCCCGGGAATTCGGGCTCTCCGGCCCGTGCCATACCGTGGTGAACGCCTGCTCGTCCGGCACCGATGCCGTGGGGATCGGCGCCTCCTGGATCCGGTCGGGGCTCTGCGACGTCGTGATCGCCGGGGGCGCCGATGAGCTGGACCGGATCACCTACAACGGGTTCATCTCCCTGATGATCACCGACGACTCCCCCTGTAAGCCGTTCGACCGGGAGCGCAAGGGGTTGAACCTGGGGGAAGGGGCGGCCATGCTGGTTCTGGAGGCCGAAGGAGTCCGTC
>DATJLB010000069.1:0-7118 GCA_035490915.1 Geobacteraceae bacterium | reverse complement strand
TCAAGGCCGAACGGGAGAAGAGCGACGAACTCATGGAGAAGCTGGCGGCATACGGGAAAGAGCTCCGCCAGGCGGAACGGGCGGCGCGGTTCGATGAGGCGGCGGTCCGGGCCACTGCACTGAAGCGTGCGCAGGTGGAGGTCGAGCTGGCCGTGTCCCGCGCCCGGCTGCACAGCGAGGTGAACGCAGTCCTCACCCCTGAGCAGCGCGCCCGGGCGGAAAAGCTCCGGCCCCCCATGGAGGAATGCGGTCCGGGACATCGCCACCCCATGGGAGGGGGGTGGCCGGGGCATCGCCCTCCGCCCCCCTGCGACGATGAGGAGTGAGACTATGGGAAGAGCCCGCTTCGGTGGGCTCTTCCTGTTATCAATGTCCGCTACGGTTTCTTCATCGTCTTCCGTCCCGGCTTTTTCTCCTCCACCGTCATGTGCATCCGCTTCATTTTCTGGAACTGCTCGTCCGTCAGGATGGCCCGCACCTCTTTCATCGATTTCAGCATCTCCAGGTGATGGGCCACTTTCATGTCGGCGATTTTCTTCACCTGCGCGCTCGCCTTCTCCAGGTCGAAGTTCTTCACCTCCATGATTTCCGCGAGGTCGATCTCGGCGATCTTCAGGTCGGCCTTGAAGCGCGCCTGCTTTTTCTGCATCTCCCGATGGATGGGGGTGATCTTTTTTACCTGCTCGTCGGTAAGCCCGATCTTGTCCGCATTGGCGAGGCACATCCCCATCATCTCTCCCATCCTGTCCATGCTCCCCATCTCCATCATCCGGCCATGCCCTCCCGTCTGCTCCATCATCGGCATCTCCGTCATCTGGGCGAAGGCGGGGAGGGCAAGGACTACCGTCAGCACCAACGAAAGAACCAGCTTGTTCATACGCTCCTCCTTCTTGTGTGAGATCTCCTCCATTATCCGGCTGAAAGCGCGATTGTCAACAGAGGAGGGGCGAGTCTCCGCATTTCCTCATTTCTTCCCCATTTTTGCCACATTCTCCTGCTATCTCTTAACAGGCTGTCAGCCATGGAGAAAGGGTTCGCGCTGGCGGGAATCTTCGCCATGGGCAGAAAAGGACTGGAATCATGATCGCTTTACCACGGAATAAAATCGTCATTGGATTGATTGCCCTTCTCGTCCTCTCGGGTGCAGGAGTGGCGGCAGAGAAGGCTTTCTTCGGCAAGTCCAAGACCACGTTCATCACTGCCGATGCCGTCCGGATGGACCTGGAGGAGAGCGTGCTCGCAAGCGGCACGTTGAAGGCGTTCAAGACGGTTGCGGTGGGGGCGCAGGTTTCCGGGCAGCTGAAAATCCTCCATGTAGCCTTGGGGAACAAGGTGAAAAAGGGAGAGCTCCTGGCCGAGATCGATCCGGTGCTTCAGGAGAACACCCTCAAGGATGCCGAGGCCCAGGTGGATAACCTGCGAGCCCAGAAACGCGCGAAACAGGCGCTCTTGAAACAGTACGACCTGGCGTTCCAGCGCCAGAGCCAGATGAACGCCAGGGACGCCGGCTCCAGGGCGGACCTGGAAAGCGCCCAGGCACAGCTCGAAAGCACCCGACATGACATCGCCGCCCTCGATGCCCAGATAAAGCGGGCAGTCATCGCCGTGGATACGGCAAAAGCCAATCTCGGCTACACCCGGATCAATGCCCCGATCGACGGCGTGGTCATTTCCATCGACACCGAGGAAGGGCAGACCGTGGTATCCACCCAGTCGGCGACGACGATCCTCACCCTGGCCGACCTGGACACCATGACCGTACGGGCGAAGATCTCCGAGGCCGATGTCGTCCGCGTCAAACCGGGCCTCTCCACCTATTTCACCCTGCTGGGCGACGCCGACACCCGTTATTACGGCAGACTGCGGGCCATCGAACCGGGACCGGTCTCGAGCACAACGAGCAGCACCGGTTCCGGTTCGGCGGTCTATTACTACGGGCTGTTCGAGGTGCCGAATGCCGACAATAAGCTGAAGGTTTCCATGACCGCCCAGGTGGCCATCGTCCTGAACCGGGCGCAGCAGGCGCTCTGCATCCCGGTGTCCGCCCTGGGGGAGAAGGGGAAGGACGGCCGCTGCACGGTGAAGGTGCTGACGGGCGAAGCGGCCGAAGCCCGGACGATCCGCACCGGCATATCCAACAACGTGCAGGTGCAGGTGCTGGAGGGGCTGCGGGAAGGAGAGCGGGTGGTGATCGGAGACAGCACGTCGCTGCCGAAAACCGAAGCGAGTGCCATGCCGCCACCGCCTCCGGGGGGGAGGCGCTGATCATGGGGAGATCCTTGCTTGAACTCTCAGGGGTGGGGCGTCGCTTCGTCACCGGAGGGGAGGAGCTTCCCGTCCTGAAGGGGATCGACCTGACCATCCGGGCCGGCGAGATGGTGGCGATCGTCGGTGCCTCCGGCTCGGGGAAATCCACCCTGATGAACATTCTCGGCTGCCTGGATCGCCCGAGTGAGGGGAGTTACCGGATCGACGGCCGGGAAACCGGCGAACTGTCGGACGATGAACTCGCCCGGCTGCGGCGGGAGTACTTCGGCTTCATCTTCCAGCGCTATCACCTGATGCCGCACCTGACCGCCGTCCAGAACACCGAGATCCCGGCAATTTATGCCGGTGTGAACAAGAACGAGCGTCGGGCACGGGCATGGGAGATCCTGACCCGTCTCGGCCTCGGGGACCGGTGCGATCACCGCCCCAACCAGCTTTCCGGCGGGCAGCAGCAGCGGGTCAGTATTGCCCGGGCGCTGATGAACGGCGGCGACGTGATCCTGGCGGACGAGCCGACCGGCGCCCTGGACAGCAGAAGTGGCCAGGAGATGATGAAGGTGCTCCACGAGCTGCACGGACGCGGGCACACCATCATCCTGGTCACCCACGACGTGCAGGTCGCCGGCCATGCCGAACGGATCATCGAGATCAGCGACGGCGAGATCGTCCGGGATCGGGCAAATGACAGGAAAACTCCCTCCCCCCCGGTGGGGGAGGCCCGGGGAGAGGGGGCCGACAGACTCACCCTCCCCCTGGCCCCTTCAGGCCCGCATTCCGGGTCCTCCCATCAAGGGAGAGGGAATATGTTTGCTGCTACCTGGGGCCGTTTCGCTGAAGCCTTCACGATGGCCCTGATCGCCATGGCCTCCCACCGGATGCGGACGCTGCTGACCATGCTCGGGATCGTCATCGGCATCACCTCGGTGGTGTCGGTGGTGGCGCTGGGGCAGGGGGCGCGGCAGAAGGTCATCAACGACATCAGCGCCATGGGGACCAATGTCATCGACATCGATCCGGGAAAGGACTGGGGTGACGAGGACGCCGCCGGCATCCAGACCCTGGTCCCCTCCGACCTGGAGGCGCTGAAGGCGCAGGTCTACGTCGACAGTGCCACCCCCGGTACGAGCGACACCCAGCTCATCCGCTACCGCAACGTTACGGCCAGCGCCTCGGTGAGCGGCGTGGGGGAACAGTATTTTCGCGTCAGGGGGTACGAATTCGCGCGGGGGACGCCGTTCGATGCGGCCGACGTGCGGCGGCAGGCCCAGGTGGCGGTGATAGACAAGAACACGAGCACCAGGTTCTTTGCCAGGGAAGACCCGATCGGCAAGGTCATCTTCATCGGCACGCTCCCCTGCCGGGTCATCGGCGTCACCAAGGCGAAGGACGGCCCGTTCGGCAACAGTCAGAACCTGGAGGTCTGGATCCCTTACAGTGCCGCCATGGCGAGGCTCCTGGGACAGCAGTATTTCAATTCCATCACTGTCCGGGTCCGGGACGGGATATCCAATCAGGTCGCGGAACAGAGCATTATCCGGCTGCTCACGCAGAGGCACGGCCGCAAGGATTTTTACACCAACTCGAGCGACACCATCATGAAGACCGTGAACAAGACAACCCGCACCCTGGCGCTGATGATCTCGGCCATCGCCGTCATCTCGCTGGTGGTCGGGGGGATCGGCGTCATGAACATCATGCTGGTGTCGGTCACCGAGCGGACGCACGAGATCGGGATCAGGATGGCCGTCGGCGCCCGGCAGGACGACATCATGCAGCAGTTCCTGATCGAATCGGTCCTGGTCTGCCTGCTGGGGGGGATGATCGGCATCGTCCTCGCCTACGGGGTGGGATTGATCTTTCCCCTGTTCGTATCGAGCTTTGCCATGAAGTATTCAGCGCTGTCCATCGTTTCGGCCGTCCTCTGTTCCACCATGATCGGCGTCCTGTTCGGCTTCCTGCCGGCGAGGAACGCGGCGCGGCTCGACCCGATCGAAGCGCTGGCGAGGGAGTAGCACCATGAACAGATTGATAGCTGCGCTCCTTCTCGCAGCACCTCTCCTCCTTGGCGGCTGCGGCGGCCTCCTCCCCCGCAGCCAGTACACCCGGCCGGAGGTGACACTGCCACAGAAGTGGCAGCAGGAAAACGTCACCGGCACAACGGTCGCAAACAGGGAGCTGTGGTGGAGCGACTTCAACGATCCGACCCTGAACCAACTGATCGAACGGGCGCTCACCACCAACAATGACCTGGCGGCGGCCGCCGTAAGGGTGCGCCGCGCCCGGTTGAATGCCGGGCTGACCGCCACCAACGCGACCCCTGCCGTGAGCGTCGCCGCCGCGAGCAGCATCAGCCGCGACCTGAAGCGCGGCGTCGACTCCGAGTCGAGCGGCGTTACCGGCACCGTGAGTTACGAGCTGGACCTCTGGGGGAAACTGGCAAGCAGCCGTGACGCCGCCAGCTTCGAGGCGGAGGCGACCGAGGCGGATCGCCAGAGCGCGGCACTGGCGCTGATCGGCACCACCGCCGCGGACTACTGGCAGGTCGCCTACCTGAACGAGCGGATCGCCACGGCCGAGGCGAGCATCGCCTCTGCGGCAAAGATCCTGGAACTGGTGGAGGTGAAATACCGTGCGGGTGCCGTTTCCGCCCTGGACCTGGTCCAGGCTCGGCAGACGCTTGCCAGCCAGCGGGCGGAGCTCGTGCAGCTGTTGCGGCAGCGCACGGAGGCGCGCAATGCCTTGGCGATCCTGTTCGATCAGGCGCCGGAAAACACCGTCCCCGAACGGCAACGGTTGCCGGACGGGCCGCTCCCGGCGGTCGCCGCCGGCCTTCCCGCAAGCATTCTCGGGCAGCGCCCCGACCTCAAGGGGGCGGAGCAGAGGCTTCGGAAATACCTGGCGAACGTCGACACCACCCGGGCGAGTTTCTACCCGACCTTCACCCTCACCGGCACCCTCGGCACCAGCAGCACGAGCCTCCTGAGTGTGCTGCAAAACCCGTATGCCGCCCTGGGGGCGGGCCTGACGCTGCCGTTCGTCCAGTGGAACACCATGAAGCTGAACGTGGAGATCGCGCAGACGGAATACGAGGAGGCGGCGGTCACCTTCCGCCAGACGCTCTACACTGCCCTGAGCGACGTGGAGAACGCCCTGTCGGGCCGCGCCCGCTATGCCGAGGAGAACAGGCTCCTGGTAGAGTCGCTGGCACTGGCGAGGAAGGCCGAGGAACTGGCCGAGGTCCGTTACCGCGCGGGGGCGACCGCGCTGCAGGCGTGGCTCGATGCCCAGGAGAGCCGGCGCAGCGCCGAAAAGGCGTTGGCTGACAACCGGCTGAACCGGCTCAGGAATTCGATGACGCTGTATCAGGCGCTCGGCGGGGATACCCGGCATGCGGTGACATTGTGAGCCCGTATCTCATCACCGGCGCACCACTAAAGAAAAGAAAGCGGAGGAATCAACGATGCAAACAAACCTTCGGGTGAAGAGGCGTGCAGCCGAAAAAGAGGCGATCGGGCTTCCGAAAATGCTCCGGAAGCTTGGCCTGGCGGTACGGGAACTGGACGCAAACCTGGCGGCGAGGCTGGACGTGAAGGGAGCTTGCGGACTGTACGTGGCATGGACGATACCGGCGGGGGGCGCGGAGAATGCCGGCATCCTCTGGGGAGATGTCATCCTGGAGATTAACTACACCCTCATCCGGACGCTCGGCGAATTCGAAAAGGCCCTTGCCTCCCATACGCGTGGTACCCCTCTCAGGTTCCTGCTGCAGCGGGCCGGCACGCTCCGCTTCGTGGAATTCTGGGTCAACGAATAAGGTCATCTCGCGGCGGGGCGACCACGCGGCCGCTGCCAAGAAAGGAAACTCACCATGTCAACATCACTCGGCTTCAGACAATGCATCGCCAAGACCATCCTGCCGGCCGCGCTTATCCTCTCCGGCTGCGGCAGCGGAACAGCGCCCGGCATCACCAGTTTTTCGCCGACCAGCGGCACGGTCGGCACGACTGTTACCATCGTCGGGGAGAACTTCAGCACGACCGCGGCCGAGAACAGCGTCACGTTCAACGGTACGTCGGCCGCCGTCACCAGCGCCACGGCCACGGAACTCGTCGCTACCGTGCCGTCCGGGGTAACTACGGGCCCCATCAGCGTAACCGTCAACGGCCAGACGGCGACGTCGTCGTCAAACTTTACGGTCACCCCCTCGATCACCAGTCTTTCCCCCGCCAGCGGCTCTGTCGGCACCACGGTTACCATCACGGGGAGCGGCTTCGTCACGACCAAGGCCAACGACATCGTCATGTTTAACGGGACGACGGCCGTGGTCACCAGTGCCACCAGCACCACGATCGTTACTGCGGTCCCGTCGGGAGCGACCACGGGACAGATCACCGTAACGGTCGGTGGGCTGTCGGCGATCGCATCCACAATTTTTACGGTGGATTAACCGGAGGCTCGGAATGGAAAAGAGACGCATTCTCGTTGTGGATGATGACAGGGAGTACCTCCGCCTCGTCGAGAGCATCGTGGCGCCGACAGGCATCGACGTTCACTATGCGACGAGCGGGGAGGAGGCCGTGGGGGTTCTGAAGGAAGGTTCCTTTGCCACCATGGTGACCGATCTCAATATGTCGGGGATGGATGGCTTCGAGCTGTCAAAGGTGGCGAAGGAACTGTCCCCTGCCCTCGTCATTGTCATGGTTACCGGGGACACATCTCCCATGGTGCTCCATGCGGCCTCAGAAGCAGGCATATCCGAGGTGCTCGCCAAGCCGATCAGCCTCGGGCGGTTCCTGGCCATCGTCGGCGGTGGAAAGGAGGGGACGGGAGGGGCGAAGTTCCCGGGTGAT
>DATJLB010000068.1:0-3082 GCA_035490915.1 Geobacteraceae bacterium | reverse complement strand
CCTGGGCGGCATCATCATCATCGACTTCATCGACATGGAGAAGGAGGTCAACCGGGAGAAGGTCTACGGCGCCCTGGAAGAGGCGCTGAAGAGCGACAAGTCCAAGACCAACATCCTGAAGATCTCCGAACTGGGCCTGGTGGAGATGACCCGCAAGAGGGTGCGCGAGAGCCTGGGGCGCATGATGTGCGAGCCCTGCCCCTACTGCGAGGGGCGCGGCTACGTCAAGTCCAAGACTACCGTCTGCCACGAGATCTTCCGGGAGCTTATCCGGGAGATGCTCGACGTCCGGGGAGGGACCAAGGTGACCCTCACCGTCCACCCCCAGGTGGCGGACCTCCTCTACGACGAGGAACGGCGCGGCCTGGAAGAGTTGGAGAAGAAATCGAAGAAGAGGATCATCGTCAGGGCCAAGCCGGGCTTTCACCAGGAACAGTTCGAGATTACGATAAACTGATACGTGCTGTATTAAGCGTGCTGCATGCTACGTACATCAGCACGAAGGATCGAGTATCATGCACTATGCCGCCAAGGTTTCGGAAATCCCCACCTGGGGAAAGAAGCTCGTCACCGTTAACGGGCAGGAAATCCTGCTGGTCAACGTCAAGGGGGCGGTCTACGCCGTAGAACCCGAGTGCCCCCACCAGGGTGCCCCCCTTTCTGGCGCACTCCTCAAGGACGGGGAGCATATCACCTGCCAGCGCCACGGCTACCGGTTCGAACTCAAGACCGGCATATGCAGGGATTTCCCCCAGTTCAGCCTGAAAGTCTATCCGGTGCGCATCGAAGGAGATGACGTCCTGGTGGACGTCGGGTAGCCCCATCCGTACTACACCATCTTATCAGTCACAAAAAAATTCTTGACTTATCCTTGCCATTCGGATATTTTTTAGCGCTCAGCCTAAAAATTTGCGCGAAGGTGGTGAAGTACATGTACGCAGTAGTGAGAACCGGAGGGAAGCAGTACAAAGTTTCCGAGGGAGACCTGCTCAAGGTCGAAAAGCTCGAGGGGGCGGTGGGTGACACCGTTACGCTCGGCGAGGTCCTGATGGTTGGCGGCGAAAAGGTTGCGATCGGAACACCTTTAGTGCCCAGCGCCTCTGTGGTCGGCAAGATCGTCGAGCAGGGGAAGGACAAGAAGATCCTCGTCTTCAAGTCCAAGCGCCGGAAGAACTCCCGCAAACTGAACGGGCACCGTCAACTGAGAACCATTTTGAAGATCGAGACGATTAACGCATAAAAGCAGTGACCGGTGGCCAGTGACCGGTTAAAAGCTTGGGAGGCTAGTAATGGCACACAAGAAAGCAGGCGGCAGTAGCCGCAACGGCCGCGATTCAGCCGGCCAAAGGCTTGGCTGCAAGAAGTTCGGCGGCGAAGCAGTCAAGGCGGGGAACATCATCTACCGCCAGCACGGCACCTCGATCCACCCCGGCAACAATGTCGGCTGCGGCAGGGATTACACCCTGTTCGCCCTGATCGACGGGATCGTCCAGTTCGAGCGGATGGGCAAGGACCGGAAGAAGGTCTCCGTCTATCCGGCAAATTAACCGGACCGCCATATATCACGCAAAAGCCTGGAGCCGGCCGGTTCCGGGCTTTTGTCGTTTGACGTCTCACGCTTTTCTTATCCACAGATTACGGTTGTTCAATCAAGGTAATCATGAAATTCGTCGATGAAGTGAAAATCCAGGTCCGGTCGGGGGACGGCGGCGCCGGTTGCGTCTCCTTCCGCCGCGAGAAGTTCATCCCGCTCGGCGGCCCGGACGGCGGTGACGGCGGCAAGGGAGGGGACGTCGTCTTCCAGGTCTCTCCCCACCTCGCCACTCTCCTCGATCTCCGCCACAAACCCCATCTGAAAGCGGACCGGGGCAAGCATGGAATGGGGAAGGACCGGCACGGCGCCCAGGGCGAGGACCTGACAGTGTTCGTCCCCCAGGGAACCGTCATCAAGGACGCCGAAACGGACGAAGTGCTCGCCGACCTCTCCGAACAGGAACAGTCGGTACTTCTCCTGAAGGGAGGACGCGGCGGCCAGGGGAACGCCCGGTTCGCCACCTCCACCAACAAGGCCCCGAAGTTCGCCCAGCCCGGGGAACCGGGAGAGGAACGCTGGCTCAGACTTGAACTTAAGCTGATGGCGGACGTGGGGCTCCTCGGTTTCCCGAGCGTCGGGAAATCCTCCTTCATCTCGAAGGTTTCCGCGGCACGCCCGAAAATCGCGGAGTACCCCTTCACCACCCTTGCCCCCAACCTGGGGGTGGTCCACTACAAAAACTACCGAACCTTCGTAGTTGCCGACATTCCCGGCCTTATCGAAGGCGCCCACCAAGGGGCGGGGCTGGGGCACCGCTTCCTGAAGCACGTGGAGCGAACAGACCTGCTGCTGCACATCCTCGATCTCTCCTGGATGCCGGATCGGGACCCGATCCGCGAGTACCAGGCGATCAACCGGGAGCTGGAGCTCTTCAACGCGGAACTGGCCGGGAAACGGCAGATCGTCGTCATCAACAAGGTCGACCTGCCGGCGGTGCGGGAAAATCTCCCCCAGGTCCTCCCCTGGTTTGCCGAGCGCGGCCTCAAGGTCTTCCCGATCTCCGCCGCGACCGGCGAAGGAATCCCGCCGCTTCTCGACGAGATCGCCCGGAACCTCTGGGGGAAGGCGGAAGAGGAGTTCTAGAACCGTAGTTACGCATCAAGCGCAGAAAAGGCGAGGAGAAATCCTCGCCTTTTCATTTTTGTGGCAGCTTGCGCGAGACTGCCCTTTAAGCTTGAATCTTCCGCATGGCTCACCGGAAAAAAGAGGCAACCAGATCCATGAGCGGACCGGGAAATATTCCCACAATCAGGATTACGGCGGTGGCAGTGGCAAGGGCAACCAGCTCCGGTAAAGTCCCCCTGCTGATAGCGACCACCTGTTCCGCCGGCTGCATGTAGAGGTTAACCACCACCCGCAGGTAGTAATAAACCGAGGCGACCGCGGACAGGATGCCGATCACCGCCAGGGCGACCTCCCCTCCCTTCACGGCGGCGGCGAAGATGAAGAATTTGCCGACAAACCCGGCGGTGGGAGGAATGCCCGCCA
>DATJLB010000067.1:0-6206 GCA_035490915.1 Geobacteraceae bacterium | reverse complement strand
CTCCAGGAGAACCCGATCCTTGTACGTCCCGGGCTCCATCTCGTCGCAGTTGCAGATCAGCCAGCGCGGACCGGGGAGGTCGCGCGGCACGAACGACCACTTCTTCCCGGTCGGAAACCCGGCTCCCCCCCGGCCGCGCAGGTTGGAGTCGATCACCGTCTGCTGCACGTCGAGAGGCGCCATCTCCCGCAGCGCCTTCGTCAGTGCCGCAAAGCCCCCTTCGGAGCGGTACTCGTCGAAGGTCACCAGCCGGCCGGGCCTGTTATGTCGGAAGAGGACGAGTTCCATAAAACCTTTGTTTTTGCCACAGAGAGCTCAGAGGTCACAGAGAAGACCTAAAAACAACAAAACCATGATGGGTTCTAACCCCAAAGATTTTGTCTTTCTCTGTGCTCTCTGTGTCCTCTGTGGCTAAGCAAGCATTTCCTTCAGCACTACCGCGTTGTTGCGCTCCTCGTCCTTCGCCGCGAAGAGGAGGGTGACCGTCCCCTTCCGCGCCTCGTTGCGGAGCCGTTCCAAAATTTCGCCCTGGGTCTTCAGCTCTTGCCGGTACCGTCGCCGGAACTCCTCCCACTTGGCAGGGTCGTGTCCAAACCACCGCCTCAGCTCGTCGCTCGGCGCGACTTCCTTCAACCACTCGTCAAGCCGGGCGTCGTCCTTCGAAAGCCCCCGGGGCCAGAGGCGGTCAACCAGAATGCGTTTCCCGTCCTCCGGCACCGGCGGCTCATAGATCCGCTTTATTCCCACCATAGTGACCCCACAACGACAGGCAGTGTCAGGTGGTCGGGCGAGACATGCCTCGTCCTCCGGAGGCTACTTGAAGGTCTTCAGGATGTAGACTGCTATCTCCTTCGCATCCTTGTCGGAAAGGCTCTTGGCGTCGAACTTGGTCATGCCGGGGCCGGGGTTGCGCATGTACTTCACGATGTCGGCCTCACTCTTGATCTTGTTCGCCGCCAGATCCTTTTTCTTCAGGGTCTTCGCCGCGTTCATGACATTGCCGCCGTCAGGGTGACAGGCAGCGCATTTCTGCTTGAAAAGGGCTTCCCCCTTTCCCGCTGCCAGGCCGCTCCCCGCAAAGGCTCCCAACGCCAACACCGTGACAGTCGCAACAAAACCTTTTTTCATCATGTTCTCCCTCCTTGAGGTTATGGTAGAGGCCGGTCGGCCTACTTGAACGTCTTCAGGATGTAGTCGGCAATCGCCTTGGCAACCTTGTCGGGGATGGTCTTGGCGTCGAACGTGGTCATCCCGGGGCCCGGATTGCGCATCTTGTCGATGATGTCCTTGGCGCTCTTCACCCCGTTTGCCTCCCGGTCCTTCTTGCTCAGGGTCTTGGCCGGGTTGACCATGTTGCCGCCGTCCTTGTGGCAGACGGCGCAGTGCTCCTCGAACTCCTTCTTGCCGTCGATCTTCCCCCCATACCCCTCGGCAAAGGCGGCGCCGACAAACACCGGCATCGACATCAGGGCGACTGCTGCAATGGCTCTTCTTGTCATCTTGTTTCCTCCTTTTTGGCAGCACTCGGTATGCGCCTAAAAAACCTTTCTCTCGTTCTCCAGGATTTCATCCACCTTGGCCGGGGTCAGCCGTCCGTACTGGGTATCGCCGATCATCATGGTCGGTCCTTCGCCGCAGTTCCCGAGACAGCAGCAGGGGATCAGGGTGAACGCCCCGTCCGCCGTGGTTTCACCCGGACCGATGCCGAGCCTGTTCTGCAGGTACGCCATGACCGGTTCGCCCCCGACGCTCCAGCAGGAGATGGAGTCGCAGACGTGGATCACCTTTTTACCCACCGGTCGCCGGTAGATCATCTCGTAGAAGGTGGCGAGTTCGTCCACCTGAAGCGGCGTGAGCCCGAGGAGCGCAGCCGCCTCGCCGACCGCCTCGTCGGTCAGCCAGCCGTAGTGGCGCTGCAGCTCCTTCATCACGTCCACCGCCGCCTCGCGCGGGGTGATGGCGGAGGCGACACGGGCCTGCAGCTCCATTTTCAACTCATCCGGAATCATAAAGTCTCGTTCAATGTTCAATGTTCAATGTTCAAGGTTTTCAAACAGAGAACCTTGAACCTTGAACGTTGAACGGGTGTTATCTGTCCAGATCCGCCAGCACGAAGTCGATCGACCCGATGATCGCCAGAAAATCCGCCACGAGCCACCCTCTGCTCAGGATGGGGAGTGCCTGGATATGGGGGAAACTCGGGGTCCTGATCCGGACCCGGTACGGGACGTTCACTCCGTCGGAGACCACGAAGTAGCCGTTCTCCCCCTTGGGGGCCTCGATCGCGGCGTAGCACTCCCCCTTTGGCGGCGCCATCCCCCGGGTCGCGTTCACGAAGTGATGGATGAGCGACTCGATGTCGTTCAGGGTGTCCCGCTTCTGCGGCAGCACGTAACGGTAGTCGGAGGTCACCCACCGTCCCCCCGGCATCCCTTTGAGTGCCTGCTCCACGATCCGGAGCGACTGGCGCATCTCTTCCACCCTCACCCGGTAGCGGGCCCAGCAGTCACCCCCGGAGGCGGTGGCGATCTCGAAGTCGAACCGGTCGTAACCGCAGTACGGGATCTTCTTCCGCAGGTCCCAGGCAAAGCCGCAGGCGCGCAGGTTCGGGCCTGTGACCCCCCATTCGATCGCGTCGTCGAGGGTGATCCCCCCCACCCCCTTGAGCCGGGCGGCGAAGATCGGGTTCCCGTTCAGGAGGTCCTCGTACTCCTTGAGCCGCGGGGGGAGCCATTCCAGGAAATGCCGCACCGGCTCTTCCCACCCGGAGGGTAAGTCCTCGGCCACCCCGCCGATCCGGAACCAGGCGGGGTGCATCCGGCCGCCGGTGATCATCTCCACGATGTCGAAGATCTTCTCCCGGTCGGTGAAGGTGTAGAAGACCGGGGTCATCGCCCCGATGTCGGCGGCGAAGGTGCCGAGCCAGACCAGGTGACTCGCGATCCGGAAGAGCTCCGCGAGCATCACCCGGATGTGTACCGCACGGTCCGGCACCGTGATGCCGCAGAGCCTCTCGACGCTGTTTACGTAGGCGAGGTTGTTCTGCACCCCCGCCAGGTAGTCGATCCGGTCGGTGTAGGGGATGAACTGGTTCCAGTGCTGGCGCTCCCCCATCTTCTCCGCGCCCCGGTGGTGGTAGCCGATGTCGCTGTCGAGCCCGACGATCTCCTCCCCCTCCAGCTTGAGGACGAAGCGGATGATGCCGTGGGTCCCGGGGTGCTGGGGGCCGAGGTTGAGGACCAGGTGCTCGTCGTCGATCCGCTCGAACAGGTCGGCAGCGGGGAGCGGCTGGTGCTTCCGGGCGTCGTCGGTGGTGTAGGGGGGCATCTCGGTGGCGCGGAACGGGTGCTCCTTGCGCAGCGGATGCCCCTCCCAGTCGTGGGGCATCAGGATGCGGCGCAGGTCCGGGTGCCCCGCGAAGCGGAGCCCGTACATGTCGTACACCTCCCGCTCATACCAATCGGCGGCCGGAAAAACGGAGGTGGCGCTCGGCAGCTCGGGGTAGCTCCCTGTCAGTTCGGTCTTTAACCGGATCTGGCCCGGGGTGTCGAAGCAGAGGAGGTGGTAGTTGACGGTGAAATCCCGGTATGCGTCCCGGTCCCGGCGGCACGACTCATCCACGCAGGCGATGTCGTCAAGGCGCCGGAACGGGTTGTCCTTCCTCCCCTTGAGATGGCGGAGCACCTCCGGCACCAGCTCCGGCGGGACTCTGAAGGTCTGCATGTCGGTGGCGGCCGCATCCTCCGTGACCCGCCCGCCGAACGCCGCCTCCAGCTCCCCGGCGAGCCCGAAGTCGGGAAAATCGTGCTTCGGCGCAGGGGGGCGCCACATCTCGCCGGAGCGGGCCATCCGGAAATCGGGGTGCTGGACCGACGTGCCGCGGATGGCGATCCCCTCCATGCCGGGGCCGCGGGTGTCGCGCGACTTGGTGACGCCATCCGTCAGGACGGGCGTCGTGGTCCCCTGACTCCCCCCCTGCAGGTGGAGCACCGGCCGGGCCGGCCGCTCCTCCTTTTTGATCTTCTCCTGCAGCAGCATCAGTCCCTGGAGA
This sequence comes from Geobacteraceae bacterium, assembly GCA_035490915.1. Classification (GTDB taxonomy): domain Bacteria; phylum Desulfobacterota; class Desulfuromonadia; order Geobacterales; family Geobacteraceae; genus JAMPXD01. Next base: position 2,155 of record DATJLB010000067.1, on the reverse strand, counting down.
AACGCCTCCGGCCGCGGCGGGCAGCCGGGGACGTAGACGTCCACCGGGATGATCTGGTTCACCCCCTGCACCACGCTGTAGACGTCGTACATCCCTCCGGAGTTGGCGCAACTCCCCATGGAGATCACCCAACGCGGCTCGGCCATCTGCTCGTACAGTCTCAGGATCGAGGGGGCCATCTTCTTGAAGACCGTCCCGGCGATCACCATCAGGTCCGCTTCCCGCGGCGTGCCGCGCAGCACCTCGGCGCCGAAGCGGGCGACGTCGTAGCGGGAGGTGAAGGAGGTCATCATCTCCACGAAGCAGCAGGAGAGCCCGAAGAACATAGGCCAGAGGGAGTTGGCGCGCCCCCAGTTGATCAGGTCGTCGAGCCGGGCTAGGAGGATGTTGTCGGGGATATGTTCAGTGGACGCTTCGGTCACCTGGCCTCCGGAATAACCAAAAAACTGCAAAAGCTTTGCTTGATTTTAACAAGGATGGACAGGATATTCAGGATAATACCAAAACGGGGTTGTAACTATTATTTCTCTGCGCTCCTCTGCGTCCTCTGCGGTTAATGCTTTACAGGTTTTAATCCTGACTATCCTGAATATCCTTGTTAATTACCCAGTTTTTTTGTAAGCGCTCTTACGACCTTCGGCCGACGGTCCCCACTCCAGCCCCCCCTTGAGCCAGAGCCACACCAAACCAAGCAGCAGCACCACGATGAAGAAGGTGATGTGGATCATCCCGGCAAGACCGAGCAGGTCCCAGGCCACTCCCCAGGTGAAGATGAACACCGCCTCCACGTCGAAGACGATGAAGAAGATGGCCACCAGGTAGAAGGGAACCGGGTAGGCGAGCCGCGCCGTGCCGGTCGGGATCACCCCCGATTCGTAGGGGATATCCTTGTTCGCCGAGCGGCTCTTTGAGCCGAGCCACCAGGCGGCCAGGAGGAGGATGGCTATAAGGAGGGTCGCGACGGCGGTGTAGAACACCAGTGCCAGAAAATCGCCCGGAAACGGTGAAACGACGGTTGCTGGTACGGCGTTCTCCATGCTGCTCCTCTCCCGTCAAAGAAAAAGGTATCTAGTACTGTAGCCCCAAACCCCTCTCCTGTCAACGCGTCCGGGCAGAAAAAGAGCGCGCTCCCGGCACGGTGTCAGGAAAAGTGCCGCTGCCACCAGGCGAGGAGCGCCTCTTTCCCCATCCCTCCGCCGACACTGTCGATCACCTTCCCCCCCCGGAGCAGGATGACCGTCGGGATGCTGCGGATGGCGAAACGTCCCGCCAGTCCCGGGTTTTCCTGGGTGTTCACCTGGACCACCACCCCTTTTCCCGCCAGGTCCCTGGCAACCTCTTGCACCACCGGTGCAAAGTCGCGGCAGTGGGGTCACCAGGGTGCCCAAAACTCAGCCAGCACGGGACCCGGATAACCCGCCACGAAGTCCTCGAAGCTCCGGTCGGTGAGCGGCACCGGCCTGGTGTGGAGCGGGGGAAGTGCCGCCCGGCAGCTGCCGCACTTTCCCCCCCGCCCTTCGCTGGCGGCCGGAACCCGGTTGGCCACCCCGCAGGCCGGGCAGCGGATGATAAAGGTTTCTGCCATCACCCCTCCTTTCCCCTGCACGGCTCACACGGTTTGTTCCGGGATGACCCCCAGCTGCTGCATCAGAAATTCGAGCACCTCGGCAGGATGGGTCTCGGCCTTGGCCACCTTCGGCCAGTGTCTGACGACCTTTCCGGCCGGGCCGACCACCACCGTGGAGCGGATCACCCCCATGCTCTTTTTGCCGTACTGCACCTTCTCACCGTATGCGCCGTAGGCCGTCATCATCCCCCTGTCCGGGTCGGAGAGGAGGACGAAGGGGAGGCCGAAATCGGCGATGAATTTGTCGTGCGACGTGAGGCTGTCCTTGCTCACCCCGAAGAGCACCACTCCCAGCCGGTCCAGGTGCTGTTTCATGTCGCGGAAGCCGCACGCCTCCTTGGTGCAACCGGGGGTGTTGTCCTTCGGGTAGAAGTAGATGACCACCGTTTTCCCGGCGTAATCCCGCAGGGAGTGGCGCTTCCCGTCGCTTCCCGCCAGGGTGAACGGCGGTGCCTGTTTTCCTTCGAGTGACATAAGTTTCTCCTGTAGAAGTCGCGTGGCGTTCCCCCTCACCCCAACCCTCTCCCA
>DATJLB010000066.1:0-31061 GCA_035490915.1 Geobacteraceae bacterium | reverse complement strand
GGGCACCATGCTCGGAGGCGACCGACTCCAGCATCGCCTTGAACATGGTCACTTCGACGTACTTCGGAAGGAGCTCGGCGAGGAGCTCCCCCTTGGACGGCTCGTAGATGTACTCGGGGGCGGTCTCCTCCTCCGCCGCGGCGGTCTCCGGGGGGGTGATCGGGAGGAGTTGCTGAAGCGTGATGTCCTGGGACATCACGCTGCGGAACGCGTTGTAGAAGAGAAAGACCTGATCGTAGTCCCCCGCCAGGTACCCGGCGATCACCTCTTGGGCGATCATGGCGGCGGTCTGGTAGTTCAGGGCGGACAGGACGCCGGCGTAGTTCTTCCTGACGGTCTGCCGGTTCTTCAGGAACTCGTACCCCTTGCGGCCGATGGTGAGGAGCGTTATCTCCTCGAAATCCCCCTTCCGCTCCCTGATGAAGCGCTCGGCGGCTTTCGAGATGTTCGCGTTGAACCCGCCGCAGAGGCCACGGTCCGATGTCACCAGGATCACCAGCGCCTTTTCCGACGCCCTCTTTTCCAGAAGCGGATGCCCTTCCCCCTCCTGGCTCTGCGCCAGGCGCTGCAGGACTTCGCCAAGCTTCTTGGCGTACGGGCGGGCAGCGACGACGTTTTCCTGGGCGCGGCGCAGCTTCGCGGCCGACACCATCTTCATCGCCTTGGTAATCTGGCGGGTATTCTTAACGGAAACGATCCGTTTCTTGATGCTCTTCAGGCTTGCCATACGTTGTCCGTCCTTGGATTAAGCGGTGAATTCCTTCTTAAATGCATCGAGGGCGGCAGCAATTTTGCCTTTGAGGTCGTCGTCAATCGCCTTCTTGTCGCGCAGTTCGGCCAGAACGTCGGCCTGGCGCGAATCGAAGTAGGTATAGAGCTCGGCCTCGTAGCGACGCAGGGCGGAGACCGGGTAGTCATCGACGTAGCCGTTGTTGGCGGCGAAGATGATGAGGACCTGCTTCTCGTTCGGGATCGGCTTGTACTGCGGCTGCTTGAGAATTTCCACGAGCCGCTCCCCGCGGGCGAGCTGCATCTGGGTCGCCTTGTCGAGATCGGAGCCGAACTGGGCAAAGGCCGCCATCTCGCGGTACTGGGCGAGGTTGAGGCGGAGCGTACCGGCAACCTGCTTCATCGCCTTTACCTGCGCGGAACCGCCGACGCGGGAGACCGACAGACCGACGTTGATGGCGGGACGGACGCCGGAGTAGAACAGATCGGACTCCAGGTAGATCTGACCGTCGGTGATGGAGATGACGTTCGTCGGAATGTAGGCGGAGACGTCTCCCGCCTGCGTCTCGATGATCGGCAGTGCGGTGAGTGACCCGGCGCCGCACTCGTCGGAAACCTTGGCGGCGCGCTCGAGAAGACGGCTGTGGAGGTAGAAAACGTCGCCCGGGTAAGCTTCACGCCCGGGAGGACGGCGGAGAAGGAGCGACAGCTGCCTGTAGGCGACTGCCTGCTTGGAGAGGTCGTCGTAGATGATCAGGGCGTGCTTGCCGCTGTCGCGGAAGTACTCGCCCATGGTGACGCCGGTGTAGGGAGCGATGAACTGGAGCGGTGCCGGCTCGGAGGCGGTGGCGGCGACGACGATGGTGTAGTCCATCGCGCCGTGCTCCTGGAGCTTCGACACGACCTGCGCAACCGTCGAGCGCTTCTGACCGATGGCGACATAGATGCAGATCAGGTCGCCCCCCTTCTGGTTGATGATGGTGTCAATGGCGACGGCGGTCTTGCCGGTCTGGCGATCGCCGATGATCAGCTCGCGCTGGCCGCGCCCGATCGGAACCATGGCGTCGATCGCCTTGAGGCCGGTCTGCATCGGCTGATGGACCGACTTGCGCTTGACGATGCCGGGGGCCTTGACCTCAACCTTACCGAACGTGTCGGAGTTGATCGGGCCCTTGCCGTCGATCGGCTCGCCGATGGCGTTGACGACGCGGCCGATGAGGGCCGGGCCGACCGGGACCTCGACGATCCTGCCGGTCCGCTTCACCGTGTCCCCTTCCTTGATCTCGCTGAACTCGCCGAGGATCGCGGCGCCGACGTTGTCTTCCTCAAGATTGAGGACCATCCCGGAAACCCCGCCCGGGAATTCCAGCAGCTCACCGGCCATCGCCTTGTCAAGGCCATGGATGCGGGCGATACCGTCGCCGATGGAGATGATGGTGCCGGTCTCGGCTACCTCTACCTCTTTCCCATACTCCTTGATCTGCTTCCTGATGATCTCGCTGATCTCTTCCGCTCTGATTTCCATAGAAACGTTTACCCCTTCTGTAATATATCTTCGATTTTGTCTAACTGGGTTCTCACGCTACCGTCAAACAGCTTGTCGCCTATCTTGGTAACGACCCCGCCGATCAGGGAGGGATCTACATCCACCTTAAGGACTACCTTTTTGCCGGTCGATTTTTCCAGCGCCAGCCTGATCTCCTCGACCTGCTTCTCGTCGAGCGGAAGGCCTGAGGCGAGGGTAGGCCGGATCACGCCGGAAAGTTCGTCGGCGAAGCCGCTGTAGCATTCGGCAATCTCGGGAAGTAAGCCGAGCCTGCTCTTGTCCAGGAGAAGCTGAAGGAAATTGGCGCTGGTGCCGGAGAGGGCAAGCCTGCCGATCAGGTCCTTGAGGATTTCCCGCTTGGCCTCGATGCCGTAGGCAGGGCTCTTGAAGAGCGCGTTGAGGGGAGGGTTGTCCGCGAGGGTGGCGGTGAATGCCGCCAGCTCCGAATTAAACCGCTCCACCGCCCCTTCTTCAGCGCCTAGCTGGACGAGGGCCTTGGCGTAGCGTCGTGCGATAGCGTTCGTGATCAATGTAACTCCACCACCTTGGTAAGATATTCGCCAACCAGGCGATCCTGGTCATCCTTCTGGATTTTCTCTTTGATGTTCTGCTCGGCAAGCTCCACCGCGAGCCGTGCCGCTTCCCTGCGGAGCTCCGCCCGCGCCTTCAGCACTTCCTGGCTGGCGGCCTGCTTCGCCTGCTCGGCGATCTTTTCGGCGGTTGCCTTCGCCTCGGCGATGATCCGCGCCTTTTCCGCCTCACCCTCGGTCCTGATGGCTGCGGAAATCTCATCGATTTCCTTGTTGGCGGCAGCCAGCTTTGCGCTATACTCGGCGAATTTCTTCTCCGCGGCGGCCTTTGCCTCCTCCGCCTCACGCAGTGCCTTGTCGATGGCCGCCTGGCGGTCCGCAAGCGAGCCTTTGACATTGGCCTTCTTCAGTGCCCAGACGATAAGGGCAAAGAGGACCGCGAAGTCGAGCACGCGCCAACCGAAGTCCTTCATCTGCTTTGCCGTATCCACGTGGTGGGCACCCTCGCCCCCCTCGGCGGCAAAACCTGCCGCGGCCAGCCCCAGAAGGAGCAGGCAGACAGCCGCAGTTGTCACGACAGAGGTACGCAACCCGTTGTGCCGGGAAGAGTGTTTCATCTTACAGACTCCTTCCAAGAACCTTCTCGCAAATCTCCAGAGACAAAGCCCGCGCCTGTTCCGCTAGAAGCTCCTTGGCGCCGGCGGCCTCCTTGGCCACCCTGTTCTTGATGCCGGCCAGAGAGTCGGCGGCCTCCGCGCGCGCCTTCTCGACCAGCGCGGCCTCTTCAGCCTGCGCAGCCTTGATCATGGCGGCTCTTTCTTCGGCCACCTTCGCTTTCACCTCGCGCAGCCTGGTTTCATAGAGGGCAACCTTTTCCTGAACATCTTCGTCCACCTCGGCCGCCCTCGCCTTTGCCCCGCTTATCTGAGCCGCCCTGTCGGCCAGAACTTTCCGGATCGGCTTGTACAGAAAGACGTTCAGGATCAGAATCAGGACCAGGAAATTGACCAACTGGACCACAAAGGCAAAATCTAAATTAATCACCCTGCCACCTCAAAGCTAACTTAGTATACTGTATACGATTATCGTGTGCCCAAAACATGCGATAGCTACCATAAGCCACGGTGCATGTCAAGAAATTTCATGGGCGCAGCGAAATTATCGTCCGCGCCACCCTACAGGTTGAAGAGCTCGATGATCCGGGTCAGCTCCTCCATGGAAGCAAAACTGATCTCGATCCTGCCGCCGCGCCCGGCCTGCCTGAGCGCCACCTTGGCCTTGAAGTGCCTCTTCATTTGCTCCACGACATCCGCCAGGTGGGGATCCTGCTTCTTCACCTTCGGAACCCGGTTCGCCTTCAGCTTTTTCACCAGCCCTTCCGCCTGGCGTACCGTCAGCTGGCCCTTGATGATCTCGTCCCGCGCCGTTTTCATCTGCTCCTGGGTGTCGAACGCCAGAAGCGCCCGCGCGTGCCCCATGGAAAGGCGGTCCTCGGTCACGTCCCGCTTGATGTCGGCGGGTAGCCGCAACAGCCGCAGGGAATTGGCGACCGTCGAGCGCTCCTTGCCGACCCTCTTGGCGAGCTCCTCCTGGGAAAGGGAGAAGTTGTCCATCAGCGCCTGGTACGCCTCGGCTTCCTCCACGGCATTCAGGTCCTCCCGCTGGATGTTTTCGATGAGAGCCATCTCCAGGGCGGTGCCGTCCGAGACGTCCTGGATGACAACCGGCACTTCCCGCAGGCCCGCCTTCTGGGCGGCGCGCCAGCGCCTCTCGCCGGCGATCAGCTCGTAGTGGTCAGCCTTCTTCCGGACCACAAGCGGCTGAATGATCCCCTTTTCACGGATCGAGCCCGCCAGTTCATCCAGTTTCTCATTGGAAAACGTTTTGCGCGGCTGACTCCGGTTCGGTCTGATCTCTTCGATGGGACAGATGAAATAACTCTGCCCTTCGTCGTCGGCGGCCGACAGGAGGGCCGCCATGCCTCTGCCCAGGCCGGTTTTCTTAACCATGGTTCGCTTCCCTCCGTATTATTTCTTTGGCCAGCTCCAGGTAGCTGGTGGCGCCGCGGGAGGTAATGTCATACAGAATGACCGGTTTGCCGTGGCTCGGTGCTTCGGATAACCGGACATTCCGGGGGATGACGGTCTGGAAGGTCTCCCCCTTGAAGTGCCCCCTGATGTCCTCGCTCACCTGAAAGGAGAGCTTGTTCCGGGCATCGAACATGGTGAGGAGGATCCCTTCCATGGCGAGGGTGGGGTTCAGGCTCTTCTTGACAAGCCTGATAGTCTTTAGGATCTTGGAGAGTCCCTCCATGGCATAGAATTCGCACTGGAGCGGGATCAGGACCGCATCGGCGGCGGTCATGGCATTGACGGTCAAGAGCCCGAGCGACGGGGGGGAGTCGATGAGGATGTAGTCGTAATTCCCGGCAATTCCCGCCAGCGCAAGCTTTAGCTGCCGCTCCCGATCAAAGACACTCACGAGCTCAAGCTCCGCGCCCGCCAGGTCGTCCGTGGCCGGCAGGAGGTCGAGGTGGGGGACACAGGTCGGCACCAGGAGTTGGGCGGGGTCCACGTCGTTAATCAGCGCATCGTAGACGCTCCCCTTGAGGCTTTCCTTGTCGATCCCCGTGCCGCTGCTCGCGTTCCCCTGCGGGTCCATGTCCACCAGGAGGGTCTTCCGTTCCGCAACGGCAAGCGACGCGGCAAGGTTCACCGCTGTCGTGGTCTTACCGACGCCCCCCTTCTGATTGGCTATGCACAGTATTTTGGCCATGTTCTCGTCGTAGCGTTCCGCTTTAATTAACAGAGGATCGACTGGTGGTGCGGCGGGACTGGCCTCCCTGAAGAGGCGAAGGGTCAGATATTTAGCATAAATCATCGATTTTGGGAAGGGATTTTTCTCTCCGACCTAAACACGCCGCAAAACTGGATAATCGTGACTTCTTGATTTCGGTCAAATCGTCTGTCCCCGATTTCTGCTACAAGGGAACTATCGACTCCCCGGAGGTATCCACGATGCAAAGAAAGATAACAGCCCTTCTCCTTGTCGGCGCGGTTCTTGTCGCGCACGGCATTGCGCATGCTTATGAATGCACAGTCTGCCACAGCAAGAACCCCGCGATGGTCAGGATGCACAAAGCCGTCCAGGGGCGTGGCTGTTTCGACTGCCACAGGGTGGGTGAAAAGCTGATGGGGAAAGGGCAGCCAAAGGACCCGGAATCGCTCCGGAAACGGCGGGTTTCGGACCCTCTCTGCGTCGAATGCCACAAGGAATGAGGTGAGGCTCTTGCAAAACTACTGCGGGGCCGGTCTGCGGTGTTGCCGCTCGCTCGGGAGCTCAACGTAGCCCTGCTACGCCTCGCCCCCTCCCTCGCTTGCGCCTAGCATCCCCGGCCTCCTCGCTACGTTTTGCAAAAGCCTCAGATAGCGCCCTTTTGCGCTTGCGCTTCCCGGCTCTGCGGATATACTGTATCTATTCATCCGCTCAAACGGGGGGTTGCATGTCCTGGTTCGCCAATCTGAGGATCGGAGCCAAGTTCAATCTCATAATGTCGCTCCTGCTTATCACCCTGTTCCTCGTCGCCGCCTACATGACCTACCATCGCGAGCAGTCACTGCTTCTGAAAACCGCGATCGACAACGCCCGCAACTTCGCCAAGGTGATCATCGAAACCCGGGACTACATGTCGAGCGTCGTCAAGGGTGAGCCGGACAACAACTACAACCTGGTCCCCCAGGTGGTTGCCACCCAAGTCGCCAAGCGGCTCACGAAGGACAGCAAATACTATGTCCGCCAGGTTTCGCTCCGCTACCGCAACCCCAACAACCGTCCCGACAGCTACGAAACTACCCAGCTGAAGGCGTTCGCCGAAAAGGCGGTCAAGGAATCATACAGCATCGTCAACGTGAAGGGTGAGGAAGCCTTTCGCTACATGCTGCCGATGTTCGCGGAGAAATCCTGCCTCGAATGCCACGGCGATTTCGACAAGGCGCCGCTCTTCGTCCGGCTCCGCTTCCCGCGCGGCCACTATTCCTACGATTACAAGCTGGGGGAGGTGATCGGCGCCGTCTCCGTAACGATCCCGATGGACGACCTGTACCGCGAGATCGGCGCCAACCTGAAACTGGACATCGCGTCCCGTGGTGCCATTTTTCTGGTGATCATCCTGATGATGGGGGCCCTGATCCGCTGGACGATCATCGATCCGGTCAAGCTCCTCTCGGCGACGATCGGCCGCGTGGCACGCACGGGGAGCTTCGCGGAACGGATTCCCCAGCGTACCAACGATGAAATAGGGCAGCTCATCAGGGCCTTCAACGACATGATGACCGAACTTGAGCATAAAACGTTGCAGAGCAGGGAATCGGAAGAGCGTTACCGCAAGTTCATTGAAATGGCGCGTTCGGCTGTCGTCACGTTCATGGAAGACGGAAAGATCGTCATCTCCAATCAAAAGGCGGAGGAACTCCTCGGCCTTTCCCGGCAGGCGCTGCTCGGGGAAAACCTCTTCTCGTTCCTGGAAAAAGGGGAAGCCCTCAAAAATGGGATCGAGGCGTTCATGCGGGACGGCACGGGGGGAGGAGTCGGGGAGACGAGCCGGCAGCGGGTGAGAAACATCAACGGGACGATGACGGAGGTCGAGATGGCGCTCTCTGCTTCCATGACCGATCACAAGCCGCTCTTTACCGCCATTCTTCGGGACTTGTCCGAAAAACTCTAGACTCATCCCCACGCACATAAATAGAAAAAGGGGGCAGTTTCCTGCCCCCCATTTCTTACCCTCTCCACTATGCCGTTGGTTTCAGGGCCTCCGAGCGAGTTCCCTAAGTTGTGGGCTCCCTGAGTGCCGCTTTAGGCAATTCCCGCGCAATGGGGCAGCGCACCACGGACTGCAAGGCTCCCGGTATTCATGAGTATTCCGCCTGGGCTATACAACCTCACGAACACGGTAGAGAGAAACCATTGAAGTGAATCCAGTGTACCTCCGCAGCGACAGGAAATCAAGATACTTTTTGCGAGTACCCGAGAAACGTCGTCAGCCTCCCGACCTCCTCCATCAGCTGGTCGAACCCTTGGAACGTAAGCGATTGCGGCCCGTCGGAGAGCGCCTTTTCCGGCTCGGGATGAACCTCCACCAGGATACCGTGGGCACCTGCCACCAGCGCGGCCTTCGCCATCGGGGCAACCAGGCTCCTTCTTCCGGTCGCATGGGACGGATCGACCATCACCGGGAGGTGGGACATCTCCTTGATCAGCGGCACCACCGAGAGATCGAGGGTGTTGCGGGTGGCGGTCTCAAAGGTGCGGATCCCCCGTTCGCAGAGGATCACCTGGCTGTTCCCCTCGGCCAGGATGTACTCGGCCGCCGCGAGGAACTCCTCGATGGTGGCGCTCATCCCCCGCTTCAGGAGCACCGGCTTGCCTATCCGCCCCACCTCCCGCAGGAGGTCGAAATTCTGCATGTTCCGGGCGCCTATCTGCAGGAGATCCGCGTATTCGGCCACGAGCCCCACGTTGTCCGGGCTCATCACCTCGGTCACGATGGGGAGTCCCGTCTCCTTCCCGGCTAGGGCGAGGAGCTTCAACCCCTCGTCCCGCAACCCCTGGAAGGTATGGGGACCGGTGCGCGGCTTGAACGCCCCGCCCCGCAGGAGGTCGGCACCCGCCTTCTTCACCGCCCGGGCGGTCTTCAGGATCTGCTCCTCGCTCTCCACGGCGCAAGGCCCGGCCACCATCACGGGCCGCTCCCCCTCGCCGATAACCACCTTCCCCACCTTCACCAGTGTCGGACGCGGGTGAAAATCGCGGGAAACCAGCTTGTACGGCTTGGAGACATGGATCACCTCCTGGACCCCCGGCAGGTCACGGATGGTGGAATCGTCAACGTACCCCTTGTTCCCCAGGACGCCGATGGCGGTCCGCTCGCTCCCCGGGATCGGTGCGGCGGTGAGCCCCATCTTCTCCACCGCCTGGATAACCGCGTCGATCTGCTTCTTTCCCGCCTTGTGATGCATGACAATAAGCACGACTCCCCTCCGCTCCCGCCGGATTGTACCCCCCTAAGACCCCGTAAAGATAGCAAGCCACGTGGGGCTGGTCAACAACAACCGTACAGAGATACGCGGTAATGCCTTGCATTTTTGCCGGGAAGCCGTACAATGGCCGTTGCAGACACCTGTGACATCACGGTGCGGAGGAGGGAAGCATGCGACTCAAGGAAGAACAGATCGCAAGGCTGGCGGAACACGTCCTGGAGGACCTGACGAAGGCCGGCCTGATCACCCTGAAAAAGGAGCGGGGTGTCCTCCTCGCCGCCGTCAAGACCGTCATCGCCGCCGACATCAAGGCGGAAGAGGCACTGGAGCGGGACGCCGAGAGGCTCCTGGAGGAGTCCCTCCGGTCCATGGGTGGCGGGACGGGGATCGACCGGCACAAGATGCTCCGGATGATCAAGGAAAAGCTGGCCCGGGACCGGAAGATCGTACTTTAACAACAGGCACGAGGTAACCATGCACATCTCCGAAGACCGTGTATCCCATATCGCTCACACAATAGTCGAGAAGCTCTGGCGGGACGACCTGGCGGACTTCCCCGACGAGCCCCGGGCACTCAACGCCGTCAAGGACTCCATCGCCTCCTTCTTCGCCGTGGCGGTAGAGATCGACGAGGCGGTGAGGCGAAAGCTCGCGTCCTACTCCCAGGCCAAGGTGCCGGGGAGCAGGGAATGGGAGATCCTCTACCAGAAGTTCTACCGGGAAGAGCAGGCCCGGCGGAAATGGTGACGGAAAAGGGGCGATGAATTTTTTTTCGCGATAAGGCTTGATTTTTCCCGGCGACGTGTTTATATAGTATCCATCGTTAGCACTCAGCAGTATCGAGTGCTAATATTTTTTGGACCGAAAAGAGTTACCGAACGGACGGTGCCGCGGAAGTCCCGGCCGTCACCCATTTCATCACAGGAAAGGAGAAGCAGGAATGAAACTGAGACCGATGCAGGACCGTATCATCGTGAAGAGGATGGAGGAAGAAACCAAGACCGCCGGCGGGATCTTCATCCCGGAGACCGCCAAGGAAAAGCCCCAGAAGGGGGAAGTCATTGCGGTCGGCAACGGCAAGAAGACCGATGACGGCAAGGTCATCCCGCTGGACGTCAAGGCGGGCGACAAGGTGCTGTTCGGCAAGTACGCCGGCACCGAAATCAAGATCGAAGGGGAAGAGTATCTGATCATGAGGGAAGACGACATCCTCGGCGTCATGGAATAGATAGGCGTCGCAGCCAAAAGTCCATCTGCGGCGTTGCGCTCCTCGCGTGACGCTCGACGTACCTCCAGTACGCCTCGCGCCCTGCTTGTCGCGCGCCTTGCAGCTGGAGCTTTTTGCTGCGCCGCAAAAGAAATTACCAAAAACAACTAATTTCCAAGGAGGAAATAGAGACATGGCAGCTAAGCTCATTAAATTCGACCAGGAAGGCAGAAACGCCATCCTGAAAGGTGTCAACACCCTGGCCGATGCCGTCAAGGTGACCCTCGGCCCCAAAGGGCGCAACGTCGTCATCGAGAAGTCTTTCGGCTCCCCCCTCATCACCAAGGACGGCGTCACCGTCGCCAAGGAAATCGAGCTGGAGGACAAGTTCGAGAACATGGGGGCCCAGCTGGTGAAAGAGGTCGCCTCCAAGACCTCCGACGTTGCCGGTGACGGCACCACCACTGCAACCGTCCTCGCCCAGGCAATCTACCGCCAGGGTGCCAAGCTGGTGGCCGCCGGCCACAACCCGATGGAGATCAAGCGCGGCATCGACCAGGCCGTCGAGACCCTCGTCGCCGAACTGAAGAGCATCTCCAAGCCGATCAAGGACCACAAGGAGATCGCCCAGGTCGGCACCATCTCCGCCAACAACGACAAGACCATCGGCGACATCATCGCCCAGGCGATGGAGAAGGTCGGCAAGGAAGGGGTCATCACCGTCGAGGAAGCTAAGGCGATGGAGACCTCGCTGGAGACCGTGGAAGGGATGCAGTTCGACCGCGGCTACCTCTCCCCCTACTTCGTCACCGACCCGGAGCGGATGGAGGCGAAGCTCGAGAACGCCATGATCCTGATCCACGACAAGAAGATCTCCAACATGAAGGACCTCCTCCCGGTCCTGGAGCAGACCGCCAAGAGCGGCCGGCCGCTCCTGATCATCTCCGAGGACGTGGAAGGCGAGGCGCTCGCCACCCTCGTGGTGAACAAGCTGCGCGGCGTCCTCAACATCTGCGCGGTCAAGGCCCCCGGCTTCGGTGACCGCCGCAAGGCGATGCTGGAAGACATCGCCATCCTCACCGGCGGCAAGGTGATCTCCGAGGAAGTCGGCTTCAAGCTCGAGAACACCACCATGGACATGCTCGGCCAGGCGAAGAAGATCACCATCGACAAGGATAACACCACCATCATCGACGGTGCCGGCGCCGAGGCGGACATCCAGGGCCGCGTAAAGATGATCCGCGCCCAGATCGAGGAGACCTCCAGCGACTACGACCGCGAGAAGCTCCAGGAGCGTCTTGCCAAGCTGGTCGGCGGCGTTGCCGTGATCAAGGTCGGTGCCGCAACCGAGACCGAGATGAAGGAGAAGAAGGCCCGCGTCGAAGACGCCCTCCACGCCACCCGCGCTGCGGTCGACGAAGGGATCGTCCCGGGAGGCGGCGTCGCCTACCTGCGCGCCCTCTCCACCCTGGACAAGCTCAGCCTCGCCACCGAGCAGCAGTTCGGCGTCAACGTCATCAAGCGCGCCCTTGAGGAGCCGATCCGCCAGATCGCCCAGAACGCCGGGGTCGACGGCTCGATCGTCGTGGACAAGGTGAAGAACGGCAAGGACGCCTTCGGCTACAACGCCGCCGACGACGAGTACGTCGACATGATCCAGGCGGGCATCATCGACCCGACCAAGGTCTCCCGCTGCGCCCTGCAGAACGCCGCTTCCGTGGCTGGCCTCATGCTCACCACCGAGGCGATGATCGCCGAGAAGCCGAGGGAAGAAGGCGCCATGCCCCCGATGCCGGGCGGCATGGGCGGGATGGGCGGCATGGGCGGCATGATGTAAGTCGCCTGGGGAACGGTCCTTTTCCGCCCTTGCTGCGTAAGTCTTCGGCCTCCCTTGTGCGGCGTAGCGCTGCTACGCCTCCGCGGTCGCCCTCGACAGCCTTGCCAGGACGAAAAATGCCTCGTTCCTGCACCGTTGGCTACAACAAAAAAAGAGCGGACATCGAGTCCGCTCTTTTTTTATCCAATCTGACTGCGATTTTTTCGTCAGGTCAAGGCGCAGCCCCTTTGTCCTTGACTTTTCCTTGTTAACTGAGTAGTTTATAGCGTTTATTCGCACACATTTCCCCTCACTGTGGAGGATGTTTTCCATGGATTACAAAGAGACCCTGAACCTCCCCGTCACCGACTTCCCGATGAAGGCGAACCTCACCCAGAAGGAGCTGGAGATCCTGGCAGCGTGGGAAAAGTCCGGGCTGTACGCGAAGCTGACCGCCGCGGGTGAGGGGAAGCCGCGCTACATCCTTCACGACGGCCCTCCCTACGCCAACGGCCACATCCACATCGGCCACGCCCTGAACAAGATCCTGAAGGACATCATCCTGAAGAGCAAGCGTATGAGCGGCTTCGGCGCCCCCTACGTGCCGGGGTGGGACTGCCACGGCCTTCCGATCGAGCTTCAGGTAGAGAAGAACCTCGGCTCCAAGAAGCACCAGATCTCCAAGCTGGAGATGCGCAAGCAGTGCCGGGAGTACGCGGCAAAGTTCGTGCAGATCCAGAAGGAGGAGTTCGAGCGCCTCGGCGTCCTGGGGGAGTGGGACGCGCCCTACCTCACGATGAACTACGAGTACGAGGGGATCACGGCCGCCGAGCTGGCGAAGTTCGCGGCGAACGGCGGGCTGTACAAGGGGAAGAAGCCGGTCCACTGGTGCTCCTCCTGCGGCACCGCGCTGGCCGAGGCGGAGGTGGAGTACGCCGACCACACCTCCCCCTCCATCTACGTCAAGTTCCCGCTCAAGGACGACATCACCGGTGCCCTGCCGCAGCTGGCCGGGAAGAAGGTTTCGCTGGTCATCTGGACCACGACCCCCTGGACGATTCCGGCCAACCTCGCCATCTCCCTCCACCCCGACCTCGACTATGTGGCCATCGCCACGGACGGCGAGGTCCTGATCGTCGCGGCGGGGCTTGCCGACGCCTTCCGCACGGCGACCGGCGTTACCGGGGAGGTCATCGCCACCTTCCCGTCGACGCTCCTGGAGAAGCGACTCTGCCGTCACCCCTTCTACGACCGGGACTCCGTCATCCTGCTCGGCGAGCACGTCACCCTGGAGGCGGGGACCGGCTGCGTCCACACCGCCCCCGGGCACGGCCAGGACGACTACGTGATCGGCCTGAAGTACGGCCTCGACATCTACAACCCGGTGGACAACCGCGGTCGTTTCTTCGACACCATCGAGTTCTTCGGCGGCCAGTTCGTCTTCGACGCCAACGACGCGGTGATTGCGAAGCTCGAAGAGGTCGGCGCGCTGGTTGCCAAGGGGAAGATCTCCCACTCCTACCCTCACTGCTGGCGGTGCAAGAAGCCGATCATCTTCCGGGCAACCGAGCAGTGGTTCATCTCCATGGAAAGTAACGACCTGCGGGCAAAGGCGCTGGCCGAGATCAACAACGTGCAGTGGATCCCCAAATGGGGAAAGGAGCGGATCTTCGGCATGATCGAGAACCGCCCCGACTGGTGCATCTCCCGCCAGCGCTCATGGGGTGTCCCGATCACCGCCTTCTACTGCACAAGCTGCGGAGAGGTCATGGCGGATGCCACGGTGATGTCCCACGTGGCGGAACTCTTCAAAGAGCACAGTTCCGACATCTGGTACGACTGGGACGCGGCGCGGTTCCTCCCCGAGGGGACCGTCTGCCCTGCGTGCGGCAAGGGGGACTTCGACAAGGAGATGGACATCCTCGACGTCTGGTTCGACTCCGGGGTCTCCCACGCCGCCGTGCTGGAGCACCGCGCGGAGCTCTCCTCCCCGGCCGACATGTACCTGGAGGGGAGCGACCAGCACCGCGGCTGGTTCCATTCCTCGCTCCTCGCCTCGGTCGGCACGCGCGGCGTCGCCCCCTACCGGAACGTCCTCACCCACGGCTTCGTGGTGGACGGGGCCGGCCGGAAGATGAGCAAGTCGGTCGGGAACGTTGTGGCGCCGGAAGAGGTGATCAAGAAGTACGGCGCCGAGATCCTCCGCCTCTGGGTGGCGGCCCAGGACTACCGGGACGACATCCGCATCTCCCAGGAGATCCTCACCCGGCTTTCCGAGGCGTACCGCCGGATCCGGAACACCTGCCGCTACATCCTCGGGAACGTGAGCGACTTTAACCCGGCGACCGACGCCGTCCCATACCGGGAGATGCCGGAGATCGACCGCTGGGCCATGCACCAGCTGGAGCTCCTCAAGGAGAAGGTGGTGAAGGCCTACGACGCCTGCGAATTCCATGTCCTCTACCACGCGGTCAACTCCTTCTGCACGGTGGAGATGAGCGCCTTCTACCTCGACATCCTCAAGGACCGGGTTTACACCAGCAAGACCGACTCGCTGGAGCGGCGCAGCGCCCAGACCGCCATGTACCGGATCCTGGAGGCGCTCGTGAAGCTGACGGCGCCGGTCCTCTCGTTCACCGCCGACGAGGTGTGGCGCTACATGCCGCAGAGAGGCGAAGAGAGCGTTCATCTCGCGGAATTCCCCCCCCTCATGCCGGAGCAGAAGGACGACACCCTGGTGGAGCGGTGGGAGAGGATCATGACCGTGCGCGGGGAGGTCTCCAAGGCGCTGGAGCAGGCGCGCGTGAAGAAGGTGATCGGGCATTCGCTCGACGCTGCGGTCGCCATCGCCGCCCCGCCGGAGCTGCGGGATTTCCTGGCGCAGTATGACGCCGAGCTGAAGAGCATCTTCATCGTCTCGAAGGTAGAACTGGTGGAAAGCCTTGCCGGAGAGTCGTATGCGGCCGAAACGGTGCCGGGGCTGAGCATCGGCGTCACCGCCGCCCCGGGGGAGAAGTGCGAGCGGTGCTGGTGCTACGACGAGGAGATCGGCAAGGACGCGGAGCATTCGACCATCTGCCCGAAGTGCCTGAAAGCAGTGAAGTAAGACAACAAAAAAACAAAGCTTTAACCGCAGAGGTATTTGTAACCGTCAGCTCCAGCCCATAACTCCCCTTGTCCCCCTCTTACCTTAAGAGGGGGGACGTGATTGACGATTTCGGCGGGCAGGTCCGCAACAGTCACAACTGCGTCCCTCCCCTTAATCTAAGGGGAGGACAGGTGGGGTTACAAACTCTGCGACTCTCTGCGTCCTCTGCGGTTGGGCTTTCAAAAGGTAGCCATGAAAACCAATTACCTTATCCTTGCCGTCGTGACGGCGGTGGTCCTGGTCATCGACCAGGCGACCAAGCTCTTCATCGACCGGACCATGGACATCCAGTCGTCCATCACAGTGGTGGAGAATTTCTTCAACATCACCTACCTCCGGAACAAGGGAGCGGCGTTCGGCTTTCTGGCCCACTCCAGTTATCGCCTGCCGTTTTTCATCCTCATCTCCCTTATCGCCATTGCGGTGATCATCATGGTCTTCGCCAAGCTCCGCCCCGACCAGCGCTTCACCGCCTTCTCACTTTCCCTGATTTTCTCCGGCGCCCTCGGCAACCTGATCGACCGGCTCCGGCTCGGCGAGGTTATCGACTTCCTCGACGCCCACTGGTTCGCCCACCACTGGCCCGCCTTCAACGTAGCCGACTCTGCCATCTGCGTCGGCGTCTTCCTCCTAGCCGTCGACATGTTTCTCGAAGAAAAACGACACCCCCGAAACAAATAAACCCCGGCGGGCCGGGGTCGTTGAAAAAAAATGATGTCGTGAAAATGACCGTCCTTCACCTGCCGCTGTCAATCTCGATGACGTAGTGGTCGGCATCCCTGGCAACCTTCACACCGTACCCCATGATGGTAACCGTGTCGGGAATCGTTATCGTACAATCCCTATTGTCCGTCCGGAACAAGAGCTTCACGGAACCGCTCCGAAGCTCTACCTTGTGCTTGTTGACCTCCTTGAGCGTCGTAAGAAGCGTGGAAGGGCAAAGCTGCCCCCTGATGTCGAATTCTATCACAGTGGGTGCTGTCTCCATATCATCGTCCCCCGTACAAAGTTTTCGATGTGTTATGCCCACCGGTAATCATCTCAGCACCACCCTCACCAGGAGCCCGCTTCCCAGCCACGCCCCCGGCACCAGGCCAGCCAGGAACAGCAGACTCTGCGAAGCCAGGATCGGCACCCCGCCAAAGAGATGCCAGATGTTGCATCCGGGCGCCATACGGCATGCCAGCCCCATAATGAACCCGCCGGTGATCGCGGACGCATACTGACGGAGAGGGAGGCGGTAATATACCTTGAACTCGCGCAGCAGGAGGGCGGAGAGCGCCCCGCCGGCGATTATCCCGACGATGAGCGGATATTGGACGAGCGACACGGCGTCAAACTCCGGCTCCGTGCTCCAGGGAAGCCGGACCCGGGTAAGTGGACTGACATACTCCACAGGTTTGGCTTTTTTCAGCTGCTGATAGTGGTCGCTCAATACGGCCGACTCGGCGTAGGCCCCCATTTTTGCGTAGGCGGTGGTTATCCCCACCGGCTTGCCGGTCACGAGGCATGAGCATACGCCGACAATGGCGAGGCACACGGCGGCCTTGTACGGTTGCAGGTATCCGGCAGCGGGGGAACGACGGACCAGCTTCCCTGCGCGGTACCACCTGAGGCAGCAGTAGAAGGAAATGACGAAAATGGCGAGCATAAGGGGGAAAGGGTCGATCCCGAGTTCCTGGGGTATGGTGACGGCCGTGCTGAAGGTGGTTGCGGTCCTGAAGCCGGACCAGGCCGCGTGTATTTCCGTGTATGCGGTGCTCCCGACAATCAGACCGATGAAAGCGAAGAAGCTCAGGATGCTCCCGGCCCCCAATTTGTAAAGTGTCCCGACAACGCATCCCCCGGCCAGCACCATGCCGATCCCGAAAACGCCCCCGCCGATGACGTTCGTGAGCGATGGCGGCCCGAACGACGGGAAGGGGTAGGCCTTGAAGATGCCACACAGCCTGGCCGCTTCGAAAAGGAGGATGCTGAAGCTTATCAGCAGAAAGAGAAACCGGAGCATGGCAACCTGCCGGAAGGTGAACAGGTCGCGAAACATCCCGGCAAGGCAGAAATCGGAGCGGTGCATGATGAAACCTGCACAGAGCCCCAGAACCAGCCCATTGGTAATTAACAAAAGGTAGGTAAACTCTTTCACGTTTGCCTCTCGCGCCCCGGGACGAATCCCTGCGAGGACCTCAACTTCACGTCGGCCCCCTCGTGAGCCCAGCACAGGGCCTTTATGCCCGCAGCCGCTCCAGACGCTTTTTCATGGTGTCTCTGGAAGGACACCGGGCAGAAATGGCAAGATTTTTTAATTGATTATAGTAAATCGGGTATCGCGAGTCAACACCGGAAACCTGAAGGGGGAAGCCTGTGGCGTTTCCGGATCGACTTCGGATGGGCGACGGGAGAGGATCGGATGGGGGTGTTGTGCGCTATGTGACGCAGAGAAAATCGGTCCCTTCCGTGAAGCCTGTCGCCTCTGCCCACTTTCGTACCTCATCCCGTGCCCCGCGGGTTCCGACGGTGATCAGCATCCTGCCGTTCGCCGGCGACGCTTCACCCGGCCCCAGCACCCGTGCGCCATGGAGTATCCTGCCGATCTTGCGGGGATCGACATCCACCCAGTGGTCAACAGTGACCCCTTCCCGTTCGAGGGTTCGCATCCAGGCACGTCCTTCCAGCCCCGCCCCGGCAAGAACCACCTTGCTGACTCCTCGCAAAAAGCCCCGGCGCAGGTAGTGCGCCTTGCAGGCACGGAAGGCTTCCACCGCATACTCCGGACAGGTGCGGGTCATCCGGCTTGGGCGCTCCCGCCAGAAAAAAAGGGTCTGCGGCAGACGGGCAAAACGGGTCTCTGCTAACCCCATGCGGAGCCAGAGGTCGTAGTCCTCCGCCCACCCCGTTTCCCGATAACCGCCAAGAGACGTGACCACCTCCTTCCGGAACATGACGCTCGGGTGAACAAAGGGAGATTCCACGAACAGGTCGCGCACGATCGACTCATGCGAGACGAGACCGTTCTGCCACGACTCGTAGGCGAGCATCCCCACCCGTATCCGCTGCCGGGGGAAATGGCGGAAGGAACAGGCGACCAGCCCGAGGGTGGGGTCAGCGGTCATCGTTGCGGTCTGGAGCTCCAGTCGACGGGGGTGGGATATGTCGTCGCCGTCCATGCGGGCTACGAGAGGGGCGCGGCACGCGGCAAGGCCGGTATTGAGTGCGGCGACCAACCCCTCCCCTGATGTCCGCAGAATCCTGATGCGGCAGTCACGCCTGGCCGCCTCGGCCAGGATGGACGGCGTCCCATCGGTGGAGCCGTCGTCCACGCAGACGAGCTCCCAGTCGGTCATGGTCTGTCGAATGAGCGAGGCGAGGGCGGCGGGGAGAAACTGCTCCTCGTCCCTGACGGGAAGGAGAATGGATACGCGTGGAGTGATCATGGCGTACAGGTGCCGCAATGGAGGAGTTCAGGCAGGATGGGGGTCATCGGGACTCATCGGCTTTCCGGAAAATCCCGCAGGTGGCCACCGGTTCTCCCCCCCTCATGATGCAGCTGACATCCCCCCACACCCTTATGGTTTTGCCGTCTTTGGTGACAAAGCTGGTCTCGATCCGCCCGCTCCATCTCCCCGCCAGCAATTCCTTGAAGAACTCCTGGCAGTGGTGGCGACTGTCGGGATGGATGACGTCCGGCAGGGAGAGCCGCACCAGGTCCTCACGGCTGTAACCGAGGGCTTCGAGCCAGGCACGGTTGGCGAAGCGGAACGAGCCGTCCGGAGCGACACTCTGGACGAGATCGTTGGCCCTCTCAAGGAGTTCCCGGTACATCGTCATGCTCTCCCATAGGGCGTCTTCGGTCCGCTTCCGGTCGGTTATATCGTTGTATGCCAGGACAACATGGGTGATGTCGCCGAATCTGTTCTTGATGGGAGCGCCGGCCACGTCGAAGTGACGGTCGTTGTAGATCCAGCCAGCCTGGTAAACCCCCACTTTCGTCGCCAGCACCTTCCTGAAGGTGCATGCCGCCGGAAGCTCCTGCTGCTTGCACAGGATATTGAAACAGCGCTTCCCCATGATCTCCTTCTCGTCGGGGGAAAACAGCTCTTTGAGTCTCTGGTTGTACGCCTGGATCTTCATCGCATTGTCCACGACCAGGATTCCCACCCCGGTCGCACGCAGGATCGCCTGTATCTCGTCATGGGCGAGCTTGAGCTTTTCGTTGGTCGCACGCAGGTGCTCCTGGATCTGGGCAAAGGCATCAGAAATTATCCCGATGGGATCAACCTCCAGGAGGGTCGCATCGTCGAGCTCCTCCGGGTTCAGTGGCAATGTTCCCATGACCATGAGGAGCTGATCGATCTTCCGGCGGATATAGTGAACCGCCTTCCGCTCCCGTTCGCGAAGGGCCTCGTTCTCTGCGGCCAACCGCCTGATCTCACCCTCCCCGGCAAGATTGTCCGCAACCGCTTTGACCTTTGAGATGATGTCCATGCCCGTCACCGTCGGGAACTCTGCCGATCCCGCCAGGATTCCCGTTACGCTCCAGTTGACCGTGTTAACGCTTCAGTGCCTGGATAAGGTCATCAGGAAGCCGCCTCGCCTTCATGCCGGGGGATACGCATACCAGCGTGACTTTTCCCTCTGCGAGCAGCTTGCCGTCCACCGCCCGTGTGACCTGCTGTCCGAGAGTAAAGGACGTTTTCCCAACGTCCAACACCTTGGTCTCCACCCGCACCAAGTCGTCCAGGACCGCCGGCGCACGATACTCTATCTCAAGCCTAACCACCGGGAAAATGCAGCCGCGTTCCGCCAGTGCGGCAACCGAGAGCC
Source organism: Geobacteraceae bacterium (assembly GCA_035490915.1). Taxonomy (GTDB): domain Bacteria; phylum Desulfobacterota; class Desulfuromonadia; order Geobacterales; family Geobacteraceae; genus JAMPXD01. The sequence continues at coordinate 11,226 of DATJLB010000066.1, read as the reverse complement.
CCCGTTCGCGCAGGTACTCGGTCCTTCCCCGCTCGAAATACCCGAGGTAGGTGGCATGATAGACAACCCCGCCCGCATCCGTGTCCTCGTAATATACCCTGAACTCCATCCGTTCATTCGCCGCCTTTCCCAACAGATACGCTTATACCGCTTACGACTCCAAATTTCAACCCGATTGTCACCCGCGCCAAAAGGGCGCTTCACCTACTCCTCCCACTTGAATTCCGTGCCCGCTGGGGGGGGAGGAGGAGGGGGTTCCGCGCTGCCCGCCGGCTTGCCGCGGGTCGCGGCCTCCCTGATGGAGGCATAGAGATGGACGAGCGAAATTCTGTTCTGCACCGGCGCAACCGTGACGCTCAGGTCCCTGATGCCCAGAAAATTGGTATGCGAAATGTCCAGGGTATCGAAGGTGAGAAAGCCGTTTTCCAGGTAGCCGCGGATTTCGCCGCGGTCGTAGGGACGGTCGTTGCGGAAGAAAAGCCCCTTGAACTTTCTCCCTGCCAGCTTCTGAAGAAATTCCTTGCTGACCAGCATCTTCTCGTCGTGGGCACTGCGGGTCCATATCTCCGTAAAACCGCGCAGTCCGTTCATCCCCTTCCCTTCTCCGTACAGGCTCACGATGCCGTCGACCCTTCCCGAAATGTACCCTTTTATTTTCGGGTTAGCGTCGCAGAGTGCCCGGAGGCTCAGGCCATTGACGGTCAGGTCGGCGCCGTACTCCGGCTTTTTCCCGTAGCGGAAGAACCCCGCACCGAGCAGGGCCCCGTCAAACAGTGACGATTCCAGGGAGGTGAGCTCCGTGAGGCCCTTCCCCGCCCTGACCGCGAGGGTGGTTTTTCCGAACTCCATCCCCCCCAGCCGGACCCTGCCGATCGTGACGTTATGCCCGGTTGCGGCCGCCTGCCGGAGGGCTGCAAGGGCGGCGGGATAGGTGTCCCGGCTGTATGTCCTTCGCTCCGGCCTCCCCGCGGCAGTGCCGGTCAGGTCGAGGGAAAAGGGGAGCGTCCCCGTCATCCCGTCCATGCTGAACTTTTGGGAGGTGATCTCCAGTCCGCCGTTGTACAGCGACACCGTCCCTTCCAGCAGTGCGTCTCGGTGCGCCATCCGGACCCTGCCGATCGCCGACACGCTCCCGGAAGCGGAAGCTTCCCGAAGCCCCGTCGGGAGAACCTCGGCAAACGTGGTAGTAAGGGCCTTCAGGGGGGTCGTGACAAAAGCGAGGGAGATGTCCCCCTCCCGGTCGGGCGACAGGAGGCTCGCCACCTTCCCCTCTCCCTTCAAGGTGACCGCGCTCCCGACGGTGACGACCCCCTCCCGGATGACCAGCGTCCCGCCCGCCAGGTCGCAGACCGTCCGCACTCCGCCATTCGCCAGCACGGTTTTGCCATCCTTGCCGGCCAGGGCAATCCCCGTACCGTCCCCCTCCAGGCGGAAGCTAAGGCCTGCGGTGCGGTCGTAGCCGCCCGTCAGCCGAACATCGAGGACTCCACCCGTTCCCCGCACCGGAGACGTACCGGGGGTGAACGCCGCAAGGGCCGCACAGCGGGCCTGTTCCAGTTTCAGGCTGAAGCCGGTTTTCCTCTCCCGGTCGAAGAGGCCGACGCTCACTGACCCCGTCAGGCGGCCATCGAAAAGCTTTCCCCGGATGTCGGCGGCGGCACCGGCGGCGGTGAACTTCACCCCTCCGTCGAGAGCGCCGACCTCCGTCCCTTTCCAGCTCAGCCTTCCGACGGCGACTGCGCCGCTCCCCTCCAGCCAGCGCTTCCCCGGCGTCGTGACATAGTCGGCCGCCGCCTTGCCGGAAAGGCCATCCAGGCTGGCAAGAGGGGTTCGCACTCCGATACCGCTGAACGCAAGATGGACGGGAAGGCGGGTGGTTTCGCCGGCACGAGCCGGTATCGGCAGCAGCCCACCGACGCTGGTGACGTGCAGCTCCGTCCTGTCCAAGGTAAAGACGCCGTCCGTGACGGAAAACTCCCCGTCCCGCACCCCGTACGAGCATGCGCCGTCCATCCTTTTACCGTCGAGAAGACCGCCGTTCCACCTGATCCTGCCCACAACGCCAAGCGTGCCGCTGCTGCGGGTGATGACCGCCTCGGTCGCCCCCCCTTTGACGGCAAAATTCCTGCCGGCGGCGCTCCCCTTCAGGTCGGCGATTTCGGCCGTCAGCTTTCCCGTCACCTCCCGCAGGCTGCTACCCGATCCCCGGAGAGAGAGGGTCGCCGTGCCGGCGGAAAATGCCACCCCTTTGCCCGGGAGGGCGCGGCTCAGCCGGGAAAGCGGCACCTTCCGGGCGTCAAGCCGGAAGCTGAGGCCGCCGGGGCGGTAGTCGAGAGTCCCCTCCGCGGGAATCCCGTAAACCGTGGCGGCGACCGACGGCAGCTCGGCACGCTTAGGGATCAGGCGACTGGACAGGGCGACGGTAAAGGGAGCGGAGAGCTCCTGCAACACCCCCTCGCTTTCGCCTTCCTGCCTGAGCCGCCCCTTCAACTCCCACCCTTCCTTCACCCTGGCCAGTGACGCATCGGCAGCGAGGCCGCTCACCATGGGCTTTTCACCCCGGGCAACCGTCCCCCTGCGCAGGAAAAACGTCCCTCCCCCCGCGGTGATACCGTGGAGGGAGTCTCCGGCGAACCGTAGCTCCGTGGCGCTCAGCGTCCCACCCACGGCCAGGTCCCGGCGAAGCCCCGGCGGCAGTAGCGCAGACAACGCCTTCAGGTCGACGGAGTCGCAGGAAATCCGCGCGGCAAACCTCCGCCCCTTCCTCACCTCGCTCACGGTCCCGGAGGCGCGCAGCCGGACGACGTGGTCAAGGCTGACGGTACAGGTATCGAGCGTCGCCTCGTCCCTGGCTGCGTCGTACCGTGCAGCACACGCCAGTTCTCCCCGGAGGGGTATCCGTCCGTCCTTTGCTTCCAGGGCAAGACCCGCCACCCCGAGTTTTCCCGTAACCGCCGCGCTTCCCCCCTGCAGCTTCAGGGTCACGTCGAGAGCCCCCGTGCCGTTCGCGAGAAGAGGCCCCGTCTTCGGGCCGAGACTCCCGGCAAGGGTTTGCAGCGAAAAGGAGGGGGCGGTGAGTGCCGCCTCCACAGAAGGTACGGCGCCGAGGCGGGCGCTCCCCTCTATGCGAAACGGGCTGCCGCCGGCGTCCTTCCAGGAAAGGAGAAAGCGGGAATCGGTCGTCCCCTTGGTGGAAAGGTCCCGGACGGTCAGCGCCAGATGGTCGAGCCGCACCCCCTCCACCGCCAGCGAGGTATCGCTGATCGAGAGCCGCCGGATCAGCGTTTCTCCCCCCCCTTTTTTTTCGGAGAGGCGGCGGACCAGTTCGTGAAAGTTCCACTCACCCCGCCCGTTCCTGCCGATGCCGATCCTCCCCCCCTGAACCGTTATCTCCGCAAAGCTTTTCCTCCCCCTCAGAAACCCCAGCCAATCGGGGGTGACGGCAATCGATCGGCAGGAAACAAGCGCCTCCCCCGTGAACCCCGCGGGATTCCCTATCGTCAGGCCGTTTATGGAGATGGTGCCCCCGGTGAGGGAAAGCCCGGCCACGCTCACCGGATAGTGGAGATAGTCGGTGAGGCGGCGGGAAACGCCGTGCGCTGCGGCGGGGATGCGGAGAGAGATCGGCGCCAGCAGGACGACGCCGAGGAGGAGAAGGAACACGACGGCGCAGGACGCGGCAACGACTCGTGCCAGCGCGCGCTTCGGCTTGATTGGCGTCCCTGCCGTTTTCGCCATGGTCCCCCCCTCTCCCTGACTTTACCCTCTATCGCTGCATTTGGCAATACTGCGGAGTGTTTACCCGTGCCCCGCCACCCCCTTCTTCCGGAATTTGCATTGACACGGCCCCCCCTGAACGGGTAACTTGGCGCCGGCAGGTGGGCCCTTTTAAGTGGCTTATAACGGACAACGAGGTAATCAAATCATGGTATTAGGAAGACTAGGGGCGCTCGCAGGGATGGCGGCTCTCACGCTGGCATTGTGCTCCTGTGCGGGGGTCAAACCGCTGACTGCTGAACGGCCGCGGGACGAAGCCTTCCGGACGGAGATAAAACGGGAGATCTCTACGATCAACGTCCCGATCGAGGCATCAACGGAGGATCTCGCCAAGGTCCTGAACCAGACGGTCGGCACCGAGATTTACAAAGGGTCCGCCAAATACCGGGGTTTGACTGCGGATGTCCTGCGAAACGGGCCGATGACCCTGAGCGCCGCCGACAACTACCTGTATCTGACCGTGCCGATCGCCATGACACTCGGGTACGGGATGCTCGAAACTCCGGCCATCTCCTTCAAGCTGAAGTTCAGGCTGAACGCAAAGGTCAGCACCGACTGGAAACTGAACGTCGAGATTTACTACATGGGGCTCAGCGACCTGCTTGCCGATGAAACCAGGATCGGCCCGATCTCCATCAAGCCACGGGGCATCGTCGAGGGGATCACCCAGCCGGTGCAGAAGGCGCTTTCCGATGCCGCCAGCAAGGTCGTCAACGAGAAATTTCCGGTGAAGGCCGAAATCGCCAAGGTCTGGACGGCCGCCCAGAAACCGGTCCTGCTCGACAAGACCTATAACGCCTGGCTGACTCTGACTCCCCGGGAGGCCGTACTCTGCCCGCTGTACGCCCAGAACAACCGGGTCAGAATAAGCGTCGGGCTCACATCCTTCTCTGAGCTCGTGGTCGGCCCGGAGCCGGCGCCTCGCCCGCCGGTCCCCCTCCCCAACCTGAAACTGGCGAACGGCATCGACAAAAATTTCCGGATCACCCTGAACACCGACCTTCACTACCGGGATATCCTAGCCATAGCCACTCCGCTTTTGCTCAACAGGGAATTCGCCGATGCCGACGGGAAAAAGATCATCCTGAAGGACCTCGACGTCTACGGCAACGGCGACCGACTCGTCGTGAAGGTGCAGACGACCGGCTCGCTCGACGGGGTCTTCTACCTGACATGCCGCCCCCGGTTCGATCCGAAAACCGACCGGTTCTTCGTGGAAGACCTGGACTTCGACCTGCAGACCCGGAGCCTCTTGCTGCAGTCGGCCAACTGGTTTCTGCACGGCACCATCCGGGGGATAATTCAGGACCGGCTCAACATGGACCTGACGGAAAGGGTGGAGCAGTCCCGCGAGATAGTCCGGAAAGCAGCGGCCCAGGTGAAACTGGCGGACCACCTGGTCATGAAAGGGAAGGTGAACGCCCTTAAGTTCGGCGACATCCTGGTGCAAAAGGATAAGATCTCTCTCCAGGTGTATGCCGAAGGGGAGACCGCCATCTTTTTTCAGTAGGAAAGAACTCGCACGCCCGAAACAAAAAAAGCCCGGCAAAGCCGGGCTTTTCTTACATAACTCACAAAATCGAATTACTTCTTCTTGGCTACCGCGTCCTTGAGGGCCTTGCCGGGGCGGAATTTAGGAACCTTGGCAGCGGCAATCTTGATCTCTTTGCCGGTCTGCGGGTTTCTGCCGGTGCGGGCCTTGCGGCTGGCAACTTCGAAGCTACCGAAGCCGACCAGGGTTACCCGATCACCTTTTTTAAGAGCGCCGGTTACAGTGGTGATGAACGCCCCTACCGCCTTCTCTGCCGCCGCCTTGGTAAGACTGGCAGACTTCGCTACTGCTTCGACGAGTTCTGCTTTGGTCATGGTAAACCCTCCTTTTTTGTGAAAGTGCAGGTATACTATATCCACAAATTTACAGTTTGCAAGGGATTATTGTAATTTTTTTTCATTTTTTTCAAGGCAGAGTTCATTCCGCCATCGAAGCCCGCTGCGCTTCCACGCGAAGAGTGGCTTTCCATGCGGCAAAACACGTTATCCCCCAAGGGAAAACGGAAAAACTGCGAAACCCGTCGGCAACGCCGGAGTTCAGTTAACGCACGCCTGTTACGGCTCACCGCTCCCACCCTTTGCAGGGTCGCCATCGTAGCTCGTCGGTTCCGTCCCGCTGACAAAGCATTCCGTGACGCTCCCCTCGCTCCCGTCGCGCACCAGGCGGCCGGTGTGGGGATTTATCTGGGCAAAGGTGACGTTCGGCGGCGGGGTGAACCCTTGGACCGGCATCCCCGCGAGGGATCGCTGCATGAAGTCGGTCCAGATCGGAGCGGCGGCCTGCCCCCCCGAGCCGCCCGACCCGAGCGATTTTTCCTGATCGTAGCCGACCCACACCCCAGCCACCAGCTGCGGCACGTAGCCGACAAACCAGGCGTCCTTCATGTCGTTCGTGGTCCCGGTCTTGCCCGCCACGGGGCGCCCCAGCGCCTTTGCCCGCTGGCCGGTGCCGCTGGCCACGACGCTCTCCATCAGGTTGGTCATCACGTACGACGTCTCGGCGGAGATCACCTGGACGAGGGTGAGCGGCGAGCCCGGGCTCCCCTCCCCCCCCTTGCCGGCGGTCGCCGCGGGCTGCTTCCCGGCGGCCTCCTCGGCGTTCCTCTCCGCGGTTTCCGCGGCCTTCTTCGCGACGGAGCTCGCTTGGGCGAAGGTTGGTATCGCGGGAGGGGTGATCTCCTCCAGGACCTTTCCGTCGCCGTCCACCACCTTGGTGACGAAATACGGGGTGACCTTGTACCCCCCCGAGGCGAAGACCGCATAGGCGCTGGTCAGCTCCATCGGGGTGAGGCTGGAGGAGCCGAGAGCCAGGGTGAGGTTGTTGGCGAGCGACGCCGTGATCCCGAGCTTCTTCGCATACTCGATGGCGTACCCCACCCCGATCCGCTCCAGGATCTTGACGCTCACCACGTTGATGGAGTTCGTCAGCGCCCCCCTCATGGTGACGGGGCCCCGGTAGATGTTGTCGTAGTTCTTCGGCTTCCAGGACTTCTCCCCCCCGCTGTCGTACTCCACGGGAGAGTCGTCGATGATGGAGGCCGGGGTCATCCCCTTGTCGATGGCGGCGGCGTAGATGATCGGCTTGAAGGCCGACCCCGGGTTCCGCCGCGCCTGCATCGCCCGGTTGAACTGGCTCTTCTTGAAGTCGTACCCCCCCACCATCGCCCGTACGGCGCCGTTTTTCGGGTCCATGGCAAAGAGCGCCGCCTGGGCCTCCGGCTCCTGGTCGAGCGCGAACACCGCCCCCGCCTTGTTGACATCGGGGGTCACGACTGACACCTCAATGACCGAGCCGAGGGCGATCGTCCGTCCCTTCACCCCCTCCGGCTTGCCGTAGGTCTCCACCAGGTTGACCTTGCCGGCCCACGCCATGTTCTTCCGGCCGAGCGTCCCGGTCCTGTCCCCGACCCGCACCGTCAGATCCCCCTTGACGGGATCGATCGCCGTCACGACCCCCTGGTAGGTCCCCCCCTGCCTGAGCGCTGCGGTATCGACTCCCTCCTCTCCCTTCTTGCAGAACTCGTCCACCTTCTCCTTCGCCAGGTACTGGAGGGGGCCGCGGAACCCCTGCCGCTTGTCGAGGGCCTTGAGGCCGGTCACCACCCCTTCGTAGGCGGCCTTCTGCATCTCGGCGTTCATGGTGGTGTAGATCTTCATCCCCCCCTTGTACAGCATGTCCTCGCCGTACTTGTCCTCGAGCTGGATGCGCACCTGCTCCAGGAAATAGGCGGACTGGTCGCCGTTCACCTTCTTCCGGGAATGGACGAGGATCGGGAGGCTCCTGGCGTGGTCCGCCTCGGACTGGGTGATGTACCCCTCCTTCACCATCCTTTCCAGCACATACGCCTGCCGCTCCTTCGCCTTGTCCAGGTGCTTGATCGGGGAATAGCTGTTGGGGGCCTTCGGGAGCCCCGCCAGGATGGCCATTTCTGCAAGGTTCAGCTGGTCCACGTCCTTGGCGAAGTAGGTCTCCGCCGCCAGCTGGACGCCGTAGGACCCTGCGCCGAGGTAGATCTGGTTCAGGTAGATATAGAGGATCTCATCCTTGGAAAGCGCCTTCTCCATCCGGGTTGCCAGGATCGCCTCCTTGAGCTTGCGGGAAAACTTCTTCTCGGGGGTGAGGAGCATCGATTTCGCCACCTGCTGGGTAATGGTGGACGCCCCCTCCTTCTTCCGGAGCGAGATGAGGTTCTTGACCGCCGCCCGGACGACCCCGAGGTAGTCGATCCCCCGGTGCTGGTAGAAGCTCGAGTCCTCCGCCGCCACGAAAGCCTGGATCAACCTCTTCGGGATCTTGGCGACCGGTACCACCGTCCGCCGCTCCAGGTAAAACTCCCCGACCAGACTCCCGTCCTCACCGAAGACCTGGGAAACGATGGGGGGCCTGTAGTCTGCGAGGCGGTCCACCTTTGGGAGGGTCGCCACGAGGTAGAAAAAATAGGCTGCAAACGCCAGCACGGCGGCGACGGCGGCACAGACGGCCGTCGTCCGCACGAGCGGACCGACCGCGTAATCCCGTCGACGCTTAATCCTTCGATGGGGAGGCTGTCCCTGGTAATGGTGCATTCGTTACTCCGGGGCTGCATGGTTGACGCTGCGTAACTTCTTATTATCGCGTGATCGGTCGGCGAATTCAAGCAGATAATCGCGCGCCCTCCTGCGGGTTGGCCCGGATGGCCTCTTTCCCGAGCTGTCATTTTTTCTGGCAATAATCCTTTTCCTGGTATATTTTACTGCACATCTCAGGGATTCCCGCCAGCCGGAAATCCGCGAAAGGAAGCTGGCTTGTCCTTCCGGTCCTGCATGCCACCACGCAACCGCAACCTGCATCGCCACGCTCCCGGCCGCATCGGTCGCCATGGACGCCCCGGCCGCTTCGCCCTTGTTCTCATCGCGCTGTTTCTGTTTCCGCTCATCGTTCACGCCGCTCCCGTAACCCCCTTCTACACCCAGAACCAGAGCCCGGTCGCCCTGATCTTCGGCCTTCCCGCCCCGGACAACGCCGCCGTCCTCGGCAAGGGAGAATGGAGCGGCCTCCTGGCCGTCGACGTGGCGAACAACTGGGCCAGGGACACCACCGACAACGAAAACATCCTGCTCGACGGGGAAAGCTACCGGGTCAACCTCGCGCTCCGCTACGGCATTACCAAGAAAATCGAGGGGGGGATCGACATCCCCTATATCGGGATCGGCGGCGGCGTATTCGACCATTTCATCGAGGGATGGCACCGCTTCTTCGGCCTCCCCGACGAGGGCCGTCCGGACGCCCCCCACAACCGGCTCCTCTACGCCTACACCAACAACGGCCAGACGCGGCTCCTGCTCAACGACTCCGGCTCCGGCATCGGGGATATCCGCCTGTCGGGGGGTGTACAGCTCTACAACGACGAGCGGCCGAACCCGCGCCAGATCGCCTTGCGTGCGAGCATCAAGCTCCCCACCGGGGATAGCGACCAACTGCGCGGAAGCGGCAGTACCGATTTCGCCCTCTGGCTCACTGCGTCCGACGATTACCGGCTGCCGGCCCTGGGGCACCTGACCCTCTTCGGCGCCGCCGGCGCAATGGCCATGACCGACGGCGACGTCCTGCGCGACCAGCAGCGGAACCTGGCCGGTTTCGGCACGCTCGGCCTCGGCTGGGCACCGGCGGAGGTGATCGATTTCAAGGTCCAGTTCTCGGGCCATACCCCCTTCTTCAATGGGAGCGAACTCAGGGAGCTGGCGGATCCCGCTCTCCAGCTCATCGTCGGCGGAAGCCTCCACTTCTCCGAAAAAACCTCCCTCGACATCGGCGTCTCCGAAGACGTCGCGGTCAACACGTCGCCTGATGTTGCCCTCCACCTGGCGCTGCGCCGGCGCTTCTAGCGACGCGGCTCTTCTCTGCGATCAGACCGCCCCGGCTTTAGATATTGGGTCCACAAAAAGCCATGGAAGGTCCGATTAACTGGTCCGAACCCGCTTCCCCTCCTTCTTCCCCGCAGGAACTCTCCCTCTCCGTATCCGCATAGTCCCGCTCTACTTTTTGTTTGAGATTTCCCCGCCCATGGTTTACTGTTCGGGAGGCATTCCTCTCAAAAGTCATTGCGAGGAGCGTTCTTTGCGACGAAGCAATCTCACGCCATGCAGGAATGATAAACCCGAGATTGCTTCGTTTCGCTCGCAATGACCAAAGGGTGCTCATCTCAATGTCCCGTTCGAGGCCTCCATGCACTCTTACCTCTTCCGCGGCGCCACATTGGTGGACGGCTCCGGCACACCGCCCCGCCTGGCCGACGTGGCGGTGTCAGGCGGCCGGATCACGGCGGTCGGCGCGAAGATCGACACCGCGGCGGCCACGACGGTTGATGCCGGCGGGCTTGTCCTGGCGCCCGGATTCATCGACATCCACAGCCATACGGACACGACCGTCTCCCGGTACCCCCGTGCGGAAAGCAAGCTCTTCCAGGGGGTGACCACGGAGGTAGTCGGCAACTGCGGCCTCGGGGCCTTCCCGGTGGAGGCCGGCCAGGATCGGGAGCTGGCCGGTTTTCTCCACCTGCACGACTTCGCCCTCCCCGCCGGCGGGCTCCCCTGGCGCGACCTCGCTCAGTACACCGACCATCTCGAAGGCCACGGCCTCTGCCTCAACCTGGCGCCGCTCATCGGCCACATCCCGCTCCGGATCGCCTCCATGGGGATGGAGGACCGGGCACCGACCCCGGCCGAACTCGCGCAGATGCGGGATCTCCTGGCGACGGCGCTCCGCCAGGGGGCATGGGGGATGTCGACCGGGCTCATCTACCCCCCCGGGAGCTACGCAGAGACGCCGGAGCTGGTGGAGCTGGCGCGGGTCCTCGCCCGCCACGGAGCGCTCTATGCGAGCCACATCCGCAGCGAGGTGGACGGCCTGATGACGGCCCTCGACGAAGCTGTCGCGATCGGGAGGCTGAGCGGCGCCCGGGTCCAGGTCTCCCACCTGAAGGCGATGGGGAAACAGAGGCAGGGGCGCGCCAAGGAGGCGCTCGCACGGCTCGCCGAGGCACGCGCGGCATGGGTGGACGTCGGCGCCGACCAGTACCCCTACGCCGCCTCCGCCACCACCCTCTCGGCAGTCGTCCCGTCATGGGCACACGCGGGGGGGACCTCGGAGTTGCTTGATCGTCTACGCGACCGGGAGCTGCGGGGGCGGCTTCTCGCCGAGATCGGCGAAGCGATGGCGGCGCGGGAAGGGGCGGACGGGATCATGGTAGCGAACTGCCGGTCGGAGCGAAACCGCGCGTTGTCGGGGGAGACCGTCGCCCGGGTCGCCGCCGCCTGGGGGTGCGCCCCCGAGGAGGCGGTGATCCGGCTCCTCGTCGAGGAAGGGGGAAGCGTGGGGGCCATCTTCTTCTCCATGGCGGAGGAAGACGTGGCGGCCAT
>DATJLB010000065.1:0-9433 GCA_035490915.1 Geobacteraceae bacterium | reverse complement strand
GCTTCAAGTACCAGGAACTGGCCGCCCGCTTTCCCGGCGAGGCAATGAACATGGTGAAATGTTGAACCGAGCGAGGAGGAAGTCATGCTTTACAATCTCTGTCTCCATTTGAACAGCCTCTGCGTTGTCTCCGCATTGACTGCGGCTACTGCGTTCGTACTGATCTCGATCATAAAGGAGAAAAAGGATGAGCGAAAAAGAGCTTGAGCTTCTGGCACGGATCGAAGAGCTGGAGCGGCACACCTGGCGAAACAGCGCCATTCTCCGCGCGGTGGCGATGGTCGCCTTCACGGCCCTGATAGGCATCGTGGTCGCCTCCGGGGTGGTCGGCGGCGGCAGGGGGAGCCACTGGTCCGGTCCCGCATGGAACACCATGTGGCTGTATGGGCTTTTCGCGGCGAATGCCGTGTCGATGTTCTGGACAACGCACAAGGAGTAAGCGGGCGCCGCTTTTGCGCCAGCTCGGCGTTGTCGTTCGGAGCCTTGATCTGACGCAAAATCGTCACCCGCCAGACAGTCTCTTCTTCTCCAAAGGAGGCACAAAAAATGCCGATGAAAATATCCCACGCAATACTGCTCCTGGTTGTGGTGTCGCTCTGCGCGGCCTTCAGCATGCGGATCTTCCAGGGGCTCGACGAGATGATGGGGGACCAGTACTGGGTTGTGGACACCACCCAGGGCGACCATGGCTGGTACGCCATGGGTCTTCTCCCCTACGTGAAAAAGATGCCGAAGGATGTGGTGAAGGCGGCCAATACCGACCCGAACACCAAGGAAAAGCTCATCATCTACGCCCAGGCAGGGGACTTCGCCGGCAACTCGGTGTACGGCATCTGCTACGGCATCCCGCTCATCATGTTCCTCATCTGGTTCGCCTTCATCATCGGCTTTCCGGACAAGGTCGATCCGTATCTCCTCCCCCGGCGGATATTCACCCTCGCCGTGATCACCGCCTGCTCCGTCGTCGCGAACCTCTTCCTGATGCGGATCGCCGCCGACTTCGCCCGCGACCCGATGTCCCGTATCGCCAACGTCGCGGGGAACCACGCCTCGCTCCTGTTCCACAACGCCGGCATCTGGTTCGCCATCCTCTTTTCGGCCCTCGGCACACACAGCCACTCCTCCAAGGAGGCACCCGCCCCTGACAGCCGCAAATGGCAGTCCCAGGCGAACGAGAAGTTCAACTGGATGTTCACCCTGCTCGCCGCCGTCACCGTCCTCGAAGTGGCACTGGTCAAGAACAAGCTGGCGCTCCCCGATGCGGCGGTCGATTACTCGGTCTGGATCATCTGGGTGGTCATCTTCATGCGGATGTACGGCTTTTCGCCGCTGTACTGGATGAAGCGGGGGAAAGGGATCGCCATCATGGTGGTCGGCACGGCCTTCACCCTGCCGGTCTTCTACCTGCTGGAGAGGGCCACCGGTGATCTCGGCGCCGGCTTCGCATCACCGATCCTCGCCAAGGCGCTCGGTCCCGAGAACCAGAACATCGGCCTCTCGCTCATGATCTCCATCTACCTCATCTTCTGGATGGAATTCTCCGCGGCCATCCGGATGAACGGCCCGAGCAAGAAGGCGGTCGAGACCAAGTACCGGTAACGAGGCGCCTCACAGGCGCACAGGACTCCTTCAATGTGATGCGGGCAGCCGACAACGGCTGTCCGATTTTTTTGTCCGTGAAACCCCAAAGGGGTTTGCTGATGTAACCTGCGGCGCCTGGGGGTGGACACCACAGGCCTCATCATTGTGCCCCTCCCGGGGCTGATGACGATGGTTGATAGTGGCGCCTATTTGACCAGCACCGGATGCAGCCCCGGGAAGTGGAGCCGTGCCTGGTCGCTGCACGTTACCCACGACATACGGTCGATGTAGAGACCACTCTCCCCTCTGCACGCCGACGGCGGCGCCTTGAACGAGGTGTTGTTCTGCTGGCAGCCGCTCACCCCGTCCACGCAGATCCTGCTGATCCTGACGAGGGCATACCTGGTCACGGTGTGCTGTTCGAAGACGTCTTCCTTGCGTGCCGGCGGGCAGTCGGTAACGGGGACTATAACCCACCACCCCAGCAGCTTGCCGGTCGTATCGTACTCCTTGTTCGATTTATCGACGTTCGGGTTGTACATCATCGATTCGATGTCGCGCAGCGTGTCGTTGTCCGGGTCCTGGATGGTGAATATCTTGTTCCCGCACACCTCCTGGGGAGGCAACTCCATGCAGACCAGGTCGGTCAGCTTGGTCGTGGCCGATACCTGGTGCATCAGCGTCGTGTAAGCGTAGCGGTCTCGTGCCGGCGTCCCTTTTCCCTCGACCCACGGATCGCGGACCATCCTCCGTTCCTGGATCGTGCAGACGTTGGGAAAGGCGCAGTCGCGGTCGCAGGCATCGACGCAGATCGCGAAGTTCGTCGTCGCCCGTGCCGGGAAGGCGGCGATGGCGTCGGGCGTGTAATTGAATTTTTCGATGCCGGAAATTTTCGCCAGGATGCTACCCACCGATCCGAGCCCGACCGATTCGCTCTCCGCCGTGCGCCGCGTCCTGACCTGAACCGCGTTGACCGGCGTCCCGCCGGAAGTGTAGCTGCGCGTGCCGGCGTCCCAGAAGCCGACCGTCATGTCGTTCTCGGTGGTCAGCCGGTTGGTGTCGTTGTTGGCAATTTCCATCAGCGCCGCCGCCTTATGAATCCCCGAGGCCTGATCGACCGCCGTGGCCCTTGCCGCGGACTGCACGCGATCGGTGACGACTTCGTTCAGCCGTGCGGGGTCAGTCTGGATCTGGGTCAGCATCCGTTGCTTGACCGCCTCGGCACCTGCCAGGGCGGATGTCTCCGCCGCGTTCTGCAGGTCTTCGTCGCTGACGTACATGTATCCGATGTCGATAGCGAGAGCCGCTATAACAAGGAAGACGGCCAGCATGATCCCGACATAGGTGGTGTCCATCCCGTCCTTCTCTCTATCCTCCATGCACGCTCCCTTTACCACACCGTAGGTGTACGGATTATACCCGTTTTTGCAAAATTTTAAACAATGAAGGGCCATGCATTGCTGCATGGCCCTTGGGTGCTTCACCGGACGCCGCTCACCGTGGCGACTCTGTGTCCGTTACTACCGCTCTTCCGCCACCGCGGGAACCGGCTCGCCGACCATAACGGGAACCTTGACCTCGGCTTTCTTCCCGTCACGGAGGAAGAAGGTGAGGACCGTTCCGGTAGCACAGAGGACGCCGGCTAAGATGAAGGACTTGTTCAGACCTCCGGGATGGGCGTTGAGCATTTCGGAGACGCGCCCCATGACGAAGCCGCCGACCCCCCACGCGGTGAAGAGAGCGCCGTAGTTGAGACCGTAGTTCTTGAACCCCCAGTAGTCCTTGGCGAAGGAGGGGAAGAGGGCGAGGTTGGAACCGTAGTTGAAGCCGATGAAGGTGGCCACGATGACCAGGAGCGTGGCGCTGCCGGAGCCGACGACCGGGATGGCGGCGAACATCATGAGCGCCTGGAAGGCGAGCATGACGGTGAGAGTTGCCTTGCGGCCGATCTTGTCGGACAGGACCCCGGCGACCACCCGGCCGCTGGCGTTGCCGACCGCCATGATGGCAACCGCGACGAACGCCATCGCTCCCATGCTCTTCTTGGCGAGGACGGCGACGCTGCCGATGACCATCAGGCCGGCCCCCGCGCCGATGAAGAAGTTGGTCCAGAGGAGGTAGAACTTGGGCGAGCGCACCATCTCGCTGACCGTGGCGTTGTATGTCGATTTGGCGGCGGGTTTCTTCGCATCGTCCTTCTTGGCCGGTTCGGCGGGGACATACCCCTGCGGCGGGTTGACCAGCAGGAAGGAGAGCCCGCAGACGAGGGCAGTGAAGCCGCTGCCGAGGAAGAACATCGATTTCTGGATCCCGAATTCACCCAGCAGGTAGCTGGAGAGCGGGGCGATGTATACCGGGGCGAGGCCGAAACCGGCGACGACCGTGCCGGCGATCACCCCTGTCTTGGCGGAGGAGAACCACTTGAGGGCGGGGGGGGTGGCTGCCGCGTAGCCGAAACCGAACCCGGCGCCGGCCAGTACCCCGAAGCCGACGATCCACGCGGGGTAGCTGTTGGAGAATCCCATCAGGGTGAAGCCGCTGCCGACCAGGAGCCCGCCGATGAGAGCGGTGCGCGCCGGGCCGATCTTGTCCTGGCACTTGCCGGCAACGATCATGGCAAAGGCGAAGACAAGACAGCAGACGGCATAGGGGTCGTTTATGGAGGAGAGGCTCCACTGGAACGCGTCAGGGCCGCCTTTCTCGATGGACGCCTTGATCGCCCCCTTGAAGATACTCCACGCATACAGCACGCCGAGCCCCAGGTTGATTCCGAGCCCGGCCATCGTTACCTGCCAGCCCTTGTTCGTTGATGTTTGCGACATGTGACTCACCTCCATAGTTATGTATATCTGGACTCTGTGTTTCAATTTAGCAATATGCATACCAATGTTCTAAAATATTGTTTTCCAAAATTTCTGCGTAATATCAGTATGTTGCAGTTAGGTTTGCTCGGAGGGTAAAACTCTGCCTTGGGAACTATTTGCATCATTGCAAAAATGAGGTTGTGGTCCCTGAACGGCACCTTGATAGAATTCCACAACATTTCAACATGTTGAAGGAGCCGGGGGCGGTGGGAACTGGGTTTTGCAGAAATGCAAATAGCGGGCTTTAATTTGCAGAAATGAAAATAAGTGACGAGCCCCGGCGAACATCGGTCTGGACGTTCCTCTTTTTTTGTTGTCAACTGCGGACGGATTTGCTCTAATCCGAAAACCTTGAAACCGCAAGGACGCGGAGGGAGCGGGCGGTTCAAGGGGGTTCGGATTCTGCCGCGGAACAGGCGGTAACGGAGGAATACATGAAAAAGGTAGCTCTCGGCACCACCGGTCTGTACATTACCCCGCTGATCTATGGGACCCTCCCGCTCGGGCCGCTCCAGGCCGGGCTTTCCCCCGCCGAGGGGGGGAAGCTGATCCGCCATGCCCTGGAACTCGGGGTTAACATGCTGGATACGGCCGAGCTGTATGAGACCTATCCCCATATCCGCGCAGGTATCGAGGGGTTCGGAGGGGAGCTGTACATAGCCAGCAAGACCCACGCGCCCGATGCCCCCCTTGCCCGTGCCCACGTCGAGCGGGCATTGCGGGAGCTGGGGCGGGAACGGCTCGATCTCGTCCTTCTCCACGGGGCGCGCATTGCCGACCCGTTTGTGGAGCGGGCGGAGGTCCTGGCCGAGCTTCTGCGGATGAAAGAAGAGGGGAAGATTGCCCATGTCGGCCTCTCTTCCCACTTCATAGCGGCGATCCGGAAGGCGGCCGACCACCCGGAGATAGAGGTGGTGCACCCTCTGATCAACCGGATCGGGATGGGGATCCTGGACGGGACGGCCGAGGAGATGGCAGCGGCTATCCGGGCCTGCTCCCGGAGAGGGGCGGGGGTATACGCCATGAAGGCGCTGGCGGGGGGGAATCTCATCGCCCAGGCACGGGCGAGCATCCGCTACGTGCTGGACCTTCCCGGCGTGCATGCCATTGCCCTCGGGATGCTGTCCGAGGAGGAGATCGAGGCAAACCTCGCCCTGGTTTCCGGCGGCACGACGGATGAGGCGGTCTGGCAGCAACTGGAAAGGAAGCGGAGGAAGCTCCGGATCATGGAGCGGTTCTGCAAAGGGTGCGGGATGTGCGTCCCCGCGTGCACCAACGACGCCCTCTCACTGCGCGATGGGAAGGCTCACGTCGACGACGCGGCCTGCATCCTCTGCGGCTACTGCGGGGCTGCGTGTCCGGAGTTCCTCATCCGGGTTGTATAGCGTCAGCTCGGCCGGTCCTCACCGTCCTCGCCGTACTTATCCTGGAGGAAGGTGATGAACTCTATGTGGCGGTTGATGAACTTCAGGTTGTACCTGCTCTCGTAGATGAGGATGGCGCTCGCGGCGAAGAGGAAGAGACCGCCCAGCAGCGCGATGGCGGTCGGCACCCAGCTCGTGTCGCCGTTGCCGAAGGCGACGTTGAGGGCGATGGCGATGCTGGCGGCGATGAAGAGGGCGGTGGCGGTGTAGAGGGCCGCCAGCGCCTTCTGCATCAGCGAGGCCCTGATCCGCTGCTTGTCCAGCTGGATCTTCAGGAACGCCATTCGCTCTTCGGGAAAGGTTGCCTTCCCGGCGAGGACCACTTCGACCTCGGTCTTGAGCCCGTTGACGCGGTCGAAGATCCGCCCGAGGCGCGCCGAGGTGGAAAAGAGCAGGGTGCCGCAGGCGGAAATCAGGACCGCCGGGGTGATCATCGAGGTGAGGATCCGGCTGCTGGAGAGGGACTCCAGGAGCTCCTTTTCGTGAATGGGCATGGGGAGAACCTCAGGTAAAAAGCTTCAGGTAGAGGTAATACCTCTACCCGTTTTTCAGTCCCGGTAACGCTTCAACAGGTCCTGGTAGGCGTCGATTCGCCGGTCGCGCAGGAAGGGCCATATCCGGCGTACCTCTTCGCTCCGCTTCATGTCTATCTCGGCGACCAGCACCTCCTCCCGGTCGCTCTCTCCCCGCACCAGGAATTCACCCTGGGGGCCGACAGCGAAGCTGTTCCCCCAGAAGAGCTGTCCCTTTCCCGCTCTGTCTGGGGAGGGCTCGAAGCCGACCCGGTTGACGCTCACGAGCGGCAGGCCGTTGGCGACGGCGTGTCCCCGTTGGACCGTGATCCAGGCGTCGAGTTGGCGTCCCTGCTCCGACGGCGTGTCGTTCGGGTCCCAGCCGATGGCGGTCGGGTAGATCAGGAGGTCGGCGCCGGCGAGCGCCATCAGGCGGGCCGCCTCCGGGTACCACTGGTCCCAGCAGACGAGCACCCCGAGCTTTCCGACCGAGGTCGGGATCGGTTCGAAGCCGAGGTCGCCGGGGGTGAAGTAGAACTTCTCGTAATAGGCGGGGTCGTCCGGGATGTGCATCTTCCGGTGCCTGCCAGCGATTGCACCGTCCTTCTCCAGCACCACCGCGGTGTTGTGGTACACCCCCGGCGCGCGCCGCTCAAACAGGGAGGTAACGATCACAACCCCCAGCTCCCGGGCGACCGCACCGAATTCCTCGGTGGAGGGGCCGGGAATGGTCTCGGCCAGGTCGAAGCAGTGCGTTTCCTCGCTCTGGCAAAAGTAGAGTCCCGTATGGAGCTCCTGCAGCACCACCAGCTCCGCCCCCCCGGATGCCACCTCCCGGATGCCGGCGATGCTCTGTGCGATGTTCGCGTCCCGGTCCGCGGTGCAACTCTGCTGGATGATGCCGACTTTCAAGGTATTCACGATTTATCTCCTTATTTTTCACCACCAAGACACCACGTCACCAAGTAAACCTGAAAATCATTTTGATTCAAAATAAAGAAGATTTTCGATTTTCTTGGTGTCTTTGTGTCTTGGTCGTTAAGAAGCAGTTTTGCCCTGGTCTAACGCCCCCCGGGGGAGCTGCATGGTCACGCAGTGCAGCGACCCGTGCTGGAGAATGAGCGGCAGGCAGTCGATGCCGATGATCTGCCGTCCCGGGAAAGCCTCCCCAACGGCCTTCAGGGCTGCCGCGTCGTTTCGGTCCCGGTAGGTGGGAACCAGGACCGCACCGTTGATCACCAGGAAGTTGGCGTAGGTGGCCGGAAGCCGTGCTCCCTCGTCATCGAAGCTCGGGGACGGCCAGGGGAGGGGGATCAGCCGGTACGGGGCGCCGCAGTCGGTGCGGAATTCCCGGAGTTCCCGTTCCATCGCAGCCAGTGCCTCGTGATGCTCGTCGTTCGGGTCGTCGCACCGGACGTAGGCGATCGTGTCGTCCGGGCAGAACCGCGCGAGGGTATCCACGTGGGAATCGGTGTCGTCCCCCGCCAGATAGCCGTGCTCCAGCCAGAGGAAACGCTCGGCACCGAGAAGTTCCTTGAGCCTCGCCTGGATCTCCCCCCTGGACAGGTGCGGGTTCCGGTTTCGCTCCAGCAGGCACGCGGCGGTGGTGAGGATGGTCCCCCGGCCGTCGCTCTCGATGCTCCCCCCCTCGAGGATGAGGCCGACTGTCCGGCGCGACACCGGACCGAAGGCGCCCCCCTCGTGGAGCAGCTGGGTAGCCTGGTTGTCGAGGTTGGCGGCGAACTTGAGCCCCCAGCCGTTGAAGCCGAAATCGAGGAGGACCGTGTTCCCTTTCGACTTGATGGTGATCGGGCCGAAGTCCCTGGCCCAGGTATCGTTGGTGTCGACCCGGTAGATCCGGACGTTCTCAGGTACTGCGCTTGCCTGCACCACCTGCCGTCGTACCCGTTCCGGGTCGGGGGCCACGACGACGGCGGTTTCGAAGCGGCTGATGCGTGCGACGATCTCGGCGAAGACCGGTTCCACCAGGTCGAGGTGGGGGTGCCAGTCGGTCGATTCGTGGGGCCAGGCGATCAGCACGCCGTCCTGCTCTTCCCATTCTGCGGGGAGACGTCTCTTCATGGTGAGAACCTCGGGGCATGAAGGGAAGATAAAAGCTGCATGGTCTGTACCTTACCACTGCCGTCGGAGGATTTCAAGGGGGAGAGGGGGCGGAAAGTTCCCGTTGCCATCGGGCCCCGAAACCGATACTATTTACCGAGCGAGGAAAACCGATGCTCTACATCGTTCAGAATGACCCTGACGTTGCCCTGGCGGCCTTTGCCGACTATCTTGTCGAGAAAAATGTCCCCTCCCGGACCGTCCGCCCGTATGAGGGAGAGGCGCTTCCGCTTCTGTCCGTCGTGACCGCCGTGATCGTCCTCGGCGGCTCAATGGGGGTCCATGACACCGCCCGGCACCCGTTCCTCGTGGCGGTCAAGGAGTTCATCCGGGAGTGCGCTACCGGAGCCGTTCCCCTCCTCGGCATCTGTCTCGGCGGGCAACTCCTGGCGGACGTCCTGGGAGGATCGGTTACCCCCAATGCCTGCGGCGAAAAGGGGACCCTGACGGTACACCTTTCCCCGACGGGGGAGCGGGACCCGCTTTTCGCAGATATGCCGGCAGAATTCGTCAGCTTCCAGTGGCACAACGACTGCTTCTCCCCGCCCGAAGGGGCCGAGCTCCTTGCATTTTCCCCTGCCTGTCCTGGCCAGGCGTTTCGCTTCGGGGCTCATTGTTACGGACTTCAGTTTCATCCCGAGGTGGACCGGGCGACCGTCGAGCTCTGGGCGAGCGAAACCGCGGAAACAGCAGTTTCCGCCGAAAGGTTTCTCGCGGACTTCACCTCCTTGGAGGACCCTTACCGGCGCGCCTCGCGCCGGATCCTCGAAAATTTCCTTGCAATAGCCCGCCTTGCGTGAAGCCATCTACGGTGACTTTGCGAGGCGTGTTAGCTGATAGGATCGTCAGGAAAGAACAGTGGAAGCCCTTGCTGGAGCCCGGTCTGTGCCGGCAGGGACAGTGAAAAAGGATGATGGGTATGGGTCGCGAG
>DATJLB010000064.1:0-7114 GCA_035490915.1 Geobacteraceae bacterium | reverse complement strand
TGACCACCATCCGGAGAAAGGTGGAGATCCCGAGGCCGTTCTGGACGAGCGACCGGACCAGCGAAAAGAGGTTCGTCTCGAACACGATGTTGGCCACGGCGCCGCTCCCCTTCATCACGTCGAAGATCAGCTCCCGGATGTAGTAACCCTCCTTGTAGAACACCAGCGGCTCGCAGGCAAACTCGGCGAAGGTGATCCGCTCCCGGGCGGCGAACGGGTGCCCTGCCGGGACGGCCACCACCACCTCCTCCTGCAGGAAGCGGCGCACCTCCAGGGTGTCGGGAAAGGCGGTGCCGGCGATGACCCCCATGTCCAACTCACCGTCGCCGATCATCTGCTGGATCCGCCACGCCCCCTCCCCCAGGACCGACAGGTGCAGGCGGGGAAAGCGCCGGACGAAGTCGCGGATAATGGCCGGGAAGAAGTAGGCGCTCAGCATGGGGGGGATGCCAACCCGCACCTCCCCTTTTTCCAGGCCGTGGAGCTCCGCCATTTCCGTCTCCGCCGCCTTCACCCCCTCCAGGATGCGCTGGGCGTGCGCCAGGAAGATCTCCCCCTCGGCGGTGAGGGATATCTGCTTCTCCTGCCGGTTGAAGAGGACCAGGTCCAGCTCCTCTTCCAGCTTCTTGATCGCCATGCTGACCGCCGGCTGGGCGATGTGGAGCTGCTCCGCCGCCTTGGTAAAGTTCTTTTGCCGGACGATCTCCGTAAAAAACCGCAACTGCCGCACGTCCACGATGGCACCCCCACAATAGATAAACAATTGTTATCGAAACAATAAATATTATATATTTTTCTTATATTTTGGCAAATGCTATCGTGTGTTTCATGAAAACCATCGACACGACCCACGGCAGCAGGGCGCAAGACGGAGGGACCGTCCGGCGAGGGACGGGGACGTTCTGGCAGATCAACATGTCGTTCTTTGTCGGGGGCTTTGCCACCTTCATCACCCTCTACGACGTGCAGCCGCTCCTCCCGGTCTTTTCCCGCGAATTCCACGTACCGCCGGCCATCGGGAGCCTCCCCCTGTCGGTGGCGACCTGCGCCCTGGCGGTCACCATGCTCCTCGCCAGCAGCCTGTCGGAAGCGGTCGGCCGCAAGCCGGTAATGGCCGTCTCCCTCGTGCTCACCTCTCTCCTGGCGATCCTGACCGCGTTCAGCCATACGTTCCCGGCTCTCCTGGGACTACGCCTGGCCCAAGGCGCTGTAATTGCGGGGCTCCCGGCGGTGGCGATGGCCTACCTGGCGGAGGAGATCGAGCCCGCATCGCTCGGCACCGCCATGGGTCTCTACATCGGCGGTAACGCCGTGGGAGGAATGACCGGCCGGATATACACGGCAGCCGTGACCGACTACCTGCCGTGGCGCACGACCATCGGAACGATCGGCATCCTCTGCCTGTTCTTGAGCTTCTATTTTGCCCGGAGCCTCCCCGCCTCCACCAATTTCCGCCGCCGCCCCTTAGCCGTTCGCCCCATTGCGGCCGGCTTCGCCACCCACCTGCGGGAACCGGCCCTCCTCTGCCTGTTCGGGATCATCTTCCTTGCCACAGGGGCCTTCGTCACCCTCTACAACTACGTCACCTTCCGGCTCATCGCCCCGCCGTACAACCTGAGCCAGATGCAGGTGAGCTGGATCTTTCTGGCCTACCTCCTCGGTTCGTGCAGCTCTACCCTTGCAGGGCACCTGGTCCACCGCTTCGGCCGGGGCGTGATCCTCTGGCTCGCCCTCTCCATCATGATCCTGGGAACCGCGGCGACCCTCGCCACCGGCATAACCGGCCAGGTCGCCGGGATCGCCCTATACACCTGCGGCTTTTTCGGCGCCCACTCCGTCGCCTCCAGCTGGGTAAGCTCGAAGGCACAGACCGCCAAGGCCCAGGCATCGTCCCTCTACCTCTTCTTCTACTACCTCGGCTCCAGCATCTCGGGGACCATCGGCGGGGTGTTCTGGACACGGTGGGGATGGAAAGGGGTTGCCGGTCTGATCGCGCTCCTCCTCCTGGCCGCCCTGCTCCTCGTTGTCCGTCTCGTCACACTGGCACGGGAGGAGGCGTTGCCCGAGACCGCGGTCCCCCTGGACGGCGTTGCCGTAGATACCTTTCCCCTCCACTAGACAAAAAAAGCCGCAGGGGTGTCCCTGCGGCATCTTTCACCCGGCGCACGGATGCCCTTTACAACCCCCGCATGAACTCCAGCAGGGCGGCGTTGAAGGCGCCGGGATTCTCCAGGTTGGCCATGTGGCCGGCATGGGGGATGAGGACGAGCCGGCAGCCGGGAATCCCCTCCGCGATCAGGCGCGAGTTCTCCGGCGGCGCCGCCTTGTCCCCCTCAGCCCCGATCGCCAGCGAGGGAACGGAGATGCCACCAAGGAGCGGGGTGGAGTCCTTCCGCTCCCGCATGGCGAGGAGGCCGCCGGCGATCCCCCGCGAATCGTTGGCCATCATCCAGCCGTACACCTCCCCCACCAGCTTCGGCCGCTCGACGAGCGACTCCTCGGCAAACAGGAGCTTCTCGAAACTGTCCGCCGCTACCTGGGGACCGAACTGCATCACTTCCCGCGAAAGCTTGAGCCGTCGCTCTTTTCCCGCCTCGTCGTCGGCGTTCGCCCGCGTGGTGATGAAACAGGCGCCCCGCACCCGCAACCGGTAACGCTCCAGGAGGTTGAACAGGACGTACCCCCCCATCGACATCCCGCCGATGATCGCCTGCTCGATCCCGAGGTGGTCGAGGAGTTCCACCAGGTCGTCGGCGAAGAGCTCGATGCTGTACGGACCGTCGGGGGCATCGCTCTCGCCGAAGCCGCGCAGGTCCGGGGTGATCACCCGGTAGCCCGCCTCGGACAACGTCCGGCGCTGGGGGTGCCACATCCGCCTGCAGAGGGGAAAACCGTGAACAAGGAGCAGGGTCTGCCCGCTCCCCTCGTCGTCGTATGCCATGGTGATGCCGTTGATGACCGCCTTCATGGGAACTCTCCTTTGACTTTCTCGTCATGAAGTGGCTGCGCGCCGGAAGGGACGGCGTCACTCGAACTGCGCCTTGAACTCCTCCACCAGCCGGCGCAGTCCGGCAACCTCGGCGCGCAGGGAGGCGACCTCCTCCTCCAGCCGGGCCAGGCGCCCCTCCTCGGCCATCACCCGAAGCCGCGCCGCCTCTGGCAGCACGGGGTGCTCCTCCGCGTCAAGCTCGGGCTCGCCGGCAAACAACTGCACATAGCGTTGTTCCTTGCGTCCCGGCTGGCGGGGAAGCTTCGTGACAAGCGGAGGGGTGCGCCCCTGAAGCTCCTCCAGGACCTCTTCCACGGCGGCCAGGTCGGCAAGCGGGTGCATCCGCTCCGCCCTGGTGCGGAGCTCCCCGACGGTCTGGGGACCGCGCAGCAGGAGCTCGGCAAGCACGGCCAGCTCCGCCGGAGAGAAGCGGAGCTTCTCCGTCAGGATGTGGCGATACTTCGGCACCCTCCCCCCCTCGGCGGAAAGGAGCGCCAACTGCTTGAAGCGGAGCGCGTCGAGCGCGCGGACCACGTCGGCCTCGTCGAGCTGCATGACCGGGTCGCGGTTCGATTTCTGGTTACAGGCATTGGTCAGGGCGTTGAGGGTAAGCGGATAGTACTCCGGGGTAGCCAGCTCCTTCTCGATGAGGCAGCCGAGCACCCGGACCTCTGTATCTGTGAGGATCGTCTCCATGCGGCACTCCTTCCCATGACGTTCGGTGTATGCCGCCCGGGCCGTCGCCGGGAGCGGCAAAGTAGTTTTGTTAATCTTAGCACAGATAAAATCTTGAATGTTCATCCATTTTGCAGTTTAATAGGGTGCTGCCGAAAAGCCACGATTCGAGAAATCCCGCCCGAGCGCCCTGTGGAGAGAGGAGACCAGCCGATGTCTTTTACCGGTGACCTGGAACACCTGCCAATCGTCGACGTCATCCAGCTGCTGCATGCAACCAGAAAATCCGGCATTCTGCGCGTCAAGAGCCGCAAGGGGGAAAGCGAGCTCGTCTTCAAGGACGGCTACATGGTGAGCGCCAATCACCTGAACAACAGCGTGAGGATCGGGAAGATCCTCGTCGACCTCAACATCATCACCGCCGAAGTCCTCGACACGGCCCTTGAGGCGCAGAAAATAGCAGGAAGGATGCGGAAGCCGTTGCTCGTCACCCTCGTAGAGATGGGGCTGGTGAAAGAGAATGAGGTCTACAAAGGGCTGGAGCAGCTCATCGAAATGACCATCGTGGAAATACTGACCTGGAAGAAGGGGACCTTCACCCTGGACGTCCAGCCCCCCGCTGTTGCCGACGAATACCGCTACTATCCCGACAGGATGAACATGGAAGTCAACGTGGACACCCAGAGCATCCTGATGGATGCCCTGCGCATCTACGACGAAAAGATGCGGGACGGAGAGCTGGACGAGGAGTCGTGGGACGAGCACGCTACCCCGGAGCGGGGGCCGGAGACGGATGGTCCCATCCTTTCGGCGGACGACCTGGGGCTCGCGGACCTCGATCAGCTGGAACGGAAAATTCCGGAGTCGCACATCTGCCTGGAGGACTTTGACCCCTACGCGGCTCCCCGACAAAATATCCAGGCGGCGGCGCCGGCCCTCCCTGAGGGAACCCGGGAAGAGCTCGTTGCGTTCCTCGTAAAAGGTGGCACCGAGGGAGCGGAAGCGGGGGGGGACGGGACAGCACATCCCGTAATATTCTTCAGCTCGGACGAACTCATGTCCTATGCCATGACGACGGTCTGCAAAGGGGCCGGTTTCCCCGTCTTCGCCACCACCGAGGAACAGGACCTCGATCCGATCCTCGTCCAATCCCTCGGGAAGAACGGCATGCCGCTCCTCGTCCTTGACGCCCCGTCACCATCCAACCCGCACCTGTCCGCGGAGAAGATCGTCTCCCTCAGACAATCGAAGCGGGCGAGCTATCCCTCTCTCCCCACCATCCAGTTGACCGCAGCCGGCGACGCCGCGTTCTCGCTGCAAGCATACCAGGACGGCGCGAGGGCGGTCATCCCCCGGCCTTTCTGGGAAGAGCGCCCGGACACTTTTACCGCCGACGCCATCCTCTTTCTGCAGAGCATCCGGGCCTGCCTCACGGATTGTTATGCCGATCGGCAGAACCCGCTGATCGGAAGGGTTACCACCGGGTTCTCTCGCCTGAGGGGCATCACGGAAATACCTGAGGCGGCGCTGGCCCTGCTGGAGTTCGTGGCAGGGATCTGCGAACGGTCGCTCACCCTGATTGTCCGGGAAGGAGAACTGGTCGCGGAAAAAGGGATCGGGATCAAAAGGGGGAAGGACGAGGGGGCGACGCCACCCCTTGGCTTCCGGGTGCCGCTGGAGCGACCATCTCTCCTGCGGACGGTAATCGAGAGCGGCACGGTCTTCTATGGCCAGACGCACGACCAGGTGGTCAGGGAGCATCTCTTTGCAGCAATCGGCACCCCTGCCCGGCAGACCATCCTCCTCGTGCCGATGGTCTGCCGGGGGAAAACCCTCTCCCTTACCTACGGGGATTTCGGCGCCAGGGAGCCGTCGCCGGTCGAGACCGACCTCCTGACGATCCTGGCAAGCCAGGCGGGGCTGGTCCTGGAGAACGTCCTTCTCAGGAAGAAACTGGAAAAACCTCCCCGCTAGTGGGAGCGGCTTTACACGAAAATTTCATAACGAGGGACCACCATGGACATGAAAATCTTGAACCAGATTCTCCACATCGCCTTTGAAAAGAAGGTTTCGGACATCCATTTCGAGGTGGACAACCCCCCGTTTTTCAGGGGACGCGGTCAGTTGATCCGCTCCAAGCTGCCGAACCTGACCCGCAAGGATACCGAGTTCATCGCCGACAGCATCATGAAGCACAACAACCGCGCCCTGCCGGAGGATTTCACCGAACTGGACGTCTCTTACTCGCTGGAAAACGGCGGACGATTCCGGGGAAGCATCTTCCGGCAGCGGGGGAACATCGGGGTCGTCATGCGCGTCATCCCCCCACATGTCGGCACCTTTCAGGAGCTGAACCTGCCGCCGGTGCTGGGGGAGATCGCCAAGGCCCCCAACGGGCTCATTCTCGTCACCGGCCCCACCGGCAACGGCAAATCCACCACCCTTGCCTCGATGCTCCAGTACCTGAACGAGACCAGCAGCTACAACATCATCACGATCGAGGACCCGATCGAGTTTCTCTTTTCCTCCCACAAGAGTTGCATCATCCAGCGGGAAGTCGGGCTCGACACCAGGAGTTTTACAGCGGCCCTGCGGGCGGCGCTGCGCATGGATCCGGATGTCATCATGGTGGGGGAGATGCGCGACCTTGAGACCATCGACGCCTGCATCAAGGCGGCGGAGACGGGACACATGGTCATCTCCACCCTCCACACCCATGGCGCCGCTGCCACCATCAATCGGCTGATCGGCCACTTCCCCCCGGACACCCAGGAGGTCGTGCGGCAGAGACTGGCGGACATCCTCGTCGCCACCATCTCGATCCGGCTGATCAAGGACAAGACCGGCGAACACCTCTTTCCGGTCGTCGAGGTGATGCGCTCGACCAGCACCATCCAGGCCTGCATCCGGGAAGGGCGGCTCGACGAACTCGAAAAGCACATCGAAAACGGCAGGTCCCAGTACCAGATGCAGACCCTCGATCAGCACCTGGTGCAGCTCTGCCAGAAAGACATCATCACCTTCGAGGAAGCGAAACGGATCACCCGCTCGACGGACCTGGAGAGGAAGCTCACCTTCACCAACGAGTATTGACGCCCGACCACGGAGAGTTCCGCGAATTCCCGGTGAAGGTACAGTGTTTTACCCTTTGTCCGAGTAATCCCGGGCAAACAGGTAGAGCACGATGGCGCAGGCGAGGCCGCAGACGGGAAAAAGGAAGGCGAGATGAAAGGCGCGGGGAAGCGATCCCGTCGCCTCCCTGCCCAAGGTACCGATGATCACCCCCATCACCTGCTGGGTAACCGCCGCCCCCATCAGCACGAAAAAGTTGAGGGAAGTGAGCGCTGTACCGACGATCTCCACACTGAACATCGAGCGGATGATGGGATAAATCATCACGCCGCTCGAAACCGCCACCCCCACCGCAAAAAAACCGACCGCCAGGAGCGG
>DATJLB010000063.1:0-12195 GCA_035490915.1 Geobacteraceae bacterium | reverse complement strand
GCATGATATTTCGTCTTCCCCGTTAATCCCGTTTCTCCCCCCCCTCCCTCGCGATCTTGATTTCCAGCGGTTTGTCGACATCAAGGTGCAGGTCCCGTTGCGGGAAGGGAATGGCGATTCCCGCCCCGGCGAGCCGCTCGCCGATCCGGTGTCTGATGTCGCTGAAAACCACGAGGCTGTTGATCTCCGGAATCAGCTCGATCCAGAAGTACGCGGTGAAGTTGAGGGAGCTGTCGGCAAAATTATCGAACACCACGTACGCCGGCGGGTCGTGGAGCACTTCCTGCTGGTCTTCTACCGCCTTGAGGATCAGGCGCTGCACGTCCTGCGACGGCGAGCCGTACGCAACGCCGACGGAGATCGAATAGCGGGCCCGCTTGTCGGATGACGTCCAGTTGGTGACGTTCTGCTGCAGGAAGAGGCTGTTTGGGACGAGCATCTCGACGCCGTCGAAACGCTTGATGGTGGAGCTCCGCATGCCGATGGTGGTGACGCGGCCGCGGTGCCCGTCGACCTCGACGATATCTCCCATCTTGATGGTTCGGTCGAACATCAGGATTATGCCGCTGATGAAATTGTTGATGAGGTTTTGCGCGCCGAAGCCGATGCCGATGGCGAGTGCGCCGCCGAAGAAGGCGAAGACCGCCAGGGGAATGTTGACAAAGATGAGCGCGCCGAAAAGAACGACTACGAACATAACATAGCTGAGCAGCCTGCTGTACAGATGCGCTTCATTGATGCTCAATTTGAGCCGGTGGGTAGCGAACCAATGAAACAACCTTTTCAGGCGTCGTATCACCCACAACCCCACAATCAGGATGATGACCGCCTCCATAAGCTTGCCGAGGGTGACGCTTCGCGGCTTGAGGAATTTTTTCCCTTCGGCGATGATTGTTTCTTCGGCCACATAAAGCTCGGCATTCCATATTCTGCCTGCCATTGAGGAAATCATGGCAAGCGCCTGCCGGGCCCGGCCAGCCAGCGTCACTTTTCCCTGTTTTCCTGTCGTTTCTTCGTTGCGGCGGCGCGCAAGCTGTTCGTATTCGTTGAGTACCTCGTCGCCGCGGCGCAGGAGCGATTCCTGACGTTCGTAAACGGTGAGGATTTTCTGCGTATTTTCACGGTCCGGACGGGAGAGTGAAGCAGAGGAGAGTTTTTCCTGCTGGCTCTTGATGAGGGCCTGGAGACTGGAGCGTTTGGACGATACATACTCTTTCCATTTGGCAATAATGACCAGGTCATTCTGCCTTCTCTTCAGTTCCTCCGCGCTTTCCCGTGTCCCCCGGCCGTTGGCGATAGCGTAGCGTTCCTGCCAGATCCCCGTTTCATGCTTCAGCAGCAGGAGCATCCCCCTCAGGATCTGCATCCGGAAGTCGGCGGCATCGAAAAGGACCTGCCGCAGTTCCAGCTCCTTCAGGAGCTGGTCGAGTGAAACCTTCGCCTTCTTCAGTGATGCCGGCTCGGCCTGCCCCTTCCGGACCGCCTCTTCGGCAGCTTCGAGCGACTTCAGGGCATCTTCCCCTTCGTGCTCGGCCCGGTCCAGCTCTCCATCGAGCATCTGCTGACGTTTGTTGATCGCCTGGAGTTTCTGTTCCAGCTCTTCTTCCGAAAAACGGTACTGCCCGATGGCGACGGCAAGTTTGCGGCTGAGAAAATCGATCTCGGCCCTGGTCCCTTCCTCTGCCTCCTTCAGCATGAGGCGCCGCGCTTCCCCATAGACGACGCCGGCCTGATTCACCTCATCCCGCAGCCGCGCCAGGATCAGCAGCCATTGACTCCGCTGCTCTTCCGGCTTCCCCGCGCTTTTCTCCACATTTTCTTCGGCGAGGTGCACCTGTGTGCGGCTCTTCTTGAGACCGCCGGAGAACTCTTCGAATTCGCCTTCTATGGTTGACCGTAGCACATCCTGCGCCTGGAGATTGATTTCTTTCGCGTGGATGGCGTCATTCAGGCTGTCCAGGAGCGAGATGGGATAGGGGGGTTTTTCCGGAAATCCCTGCCATCCCTTTATCTCCACGGTCCGGTCACGGCTGGCCGTCCGGATGTTTTTGAGCCTGATGAGGGTACTTACCTGGTTGTCGAGTATCCCGGCAAGCCGGTTCGTGAGCTTCTCCCATTCCTGCAGCTCCTGGGGAGAAGCGACACCGCGGTAGGTCATGCCTAACGCCGCCACGGCCTTGGGGAGCAGCTGCAGGCGCAGTTCGGCAAGTCGGGATTCGAGCTTTATCCGGCTCTCGTTGATCACGTCATCGGTCATTTCGGGTGCGGCCGGAGGCGCCGGTTGGGTGTTCGCCGGCTTAGCGACCGCTGACATAAGGGGGTTGACCGCCCCCCATCCGGACGGGACAACCGAAACAGATACCGGCCAGAGCAGGCAGAAAAGAACAAAGATCGCGCGCAGCCGCATCGACGCCGGGTCCGGCGCCGGCTTTTCAGGGACGGTTCGATGGGGATGCATGCGGAGCATGGGACCTCGCGCCTTCAGGTTGGAATGCCGAACAGGGAGTTCAGGAAAGAATTCTAGAAAACCTTGTTTTTCTCGAGACCCCTAATCACGGTCCCGACGAAATCCTTTACGGCAGCGTCGAAAGAGCCCGGTTCCTCGGTTGCCGTCACCAGAGTCCAGACAAGCTTCTCGTTGCCGGCGTTGTAAAGGTTTGTCTCGACCATATAGGTCTTGGCTTCATAACTGTAGCCGGGCGAGCTGACCACGCTGTGGCTCTGGGCGTAGTAGGTGCCGAACCTGTCGTAGTACAGAGGCATGGTCTCCCCCGTCGGATAGACGTCGGTCCGGGCGGGGACGTAGACGGTTTCCTTCTTCACATCCACCAGGTGTGTCACCAGGATGGAATCCCGATCGGTACCGGGAAGCTTCGCCTTGATCGTGTCGGCACTCAACCCTTCCTGCTCCGGGAATATCCTGTAGCTTTGCATCGCATCAACGCCGAGGGCGCGCAGCTCCCGTACAAGCTCGTCCTCGAGCTTCGCCCGGACGACCTGCTTCGTGGCGATTGCCAGAACCAGCGGCTTCTTGAACGTGCCGCTCCGGTACGAGTCATCGCGCCAGGACGTGACGATCTTCGTCGACGAACAGCCCGCGAGGAAAAGCAGGCAGGTCAGCACAAGCATAACGCAGCAGGTTTTCGATCCGATCATGACCCCTCCTGTCGTGCCGTGAGTGTGAAAATTTCCGCGGCGGCCCGGATCAGAGGCCTTCCAGAAGAACCTCCAGCCGCGTGGCAAAGACCGCAATCCGCTGCCACCCATCCGGGATGATCTCCTGGGTGTGCGCCAGGTTGTTTCGCAGTGCCTCCAGCTCCTTGGCCGCCTGCAGAACCGCGTTCCGTGACCCGAGTCCCAGCCCCCTGAGCTGCGCCATAAAAGCGGGATCCCTGAGAAGGATCTGCGACTTGTCGGAAAACTGCAGGCAATCGATCAGTTCCACTTTCTTGTTCCGCCGCGCTCTTTCAGCGAAAAGCTCTTCCGCCTTGTTGAGCCTCCCCTCCGACACCAGCGACCGCCACGACCCGTCGGGCCAGATTCCGGCGATCATTCTGGTCATGATCATTTCGGTGATGGTGATCATGCCGAACAGAAACATCCGCACGGGCGGTTTTTCCAGGTCGTTCAGGGTGACGATGGCGCCGACCCGGTTGAGGACCGTGACGAAGCACCGGTTATTGATGGAGAGCGACTCGATCGCCTTTTG
Organism: Geobacteraceae bacterium; assembly: GCA_035490915.1. Taxonomy (GTDB): domain Bacteria; phylum Desulfobacterota; class Desulfuromonadia; order Geobacterales; family Geobacteraceae; genus JAMPXD01. The sequence goes on along the minus strand of DATJLB010000063.1, from coordinate 8,486 downwards.
CAACGAATCCGACTCCGTAACCAGGTCATCGGGGCCGAACGGGTGGAGGTGGTCCCCGCAGCACCCGTCGGACAAGTCGGTCCGCCGGACATAGCCGCAGACGATGCCGTCCCTCCGGACGCCGGCCAGGTCGTAATCGTGGTCGGCCATGAATGCCCGAACGTCATCCGCACGCCTCTCGGCATCGAACGAAGCGAGGGGTTCGGCAATGTCCATCACGGTGAAGCCTTCCAGGAACACTCTATTAAGACGTTGTCGCGGCGCGCTGCCCGAAAGCATCTGCTTCCCTTTCGCTGCCGTCCCCGCCGGGGGGGCCGAAACAGCTGCGGCCACCCCTCCTTTAAGGAGCGAATGGCCGCTGTCTTTTTGCACGAATGTTCCTCGGTTCCTGTCTACTTATGCGCCATCTTCTCGACCGAAACGGCCAGCGCCTGGGTATAGGTTATCTCGATCTGATCCCCTTCCTTCACCTCTCCCTTTTTCAACTTTTCCAGATTTACCTTGTCGCGCACTTTGACGTCGGCGGTAGTGCCGTTCGGCATGCGGAGCGTCACCATCTTGCCGTCATCGAAAATCTTGTCGATCGTGGCGGTCGTCGTCATCCGCCTGCCGACGGCACCCGCAGGCTTGGCCGACATCGCATCGGTCTCGAGCTTCTCCTCCACCGATACCCCCGGAGCAACCTTGGTCTTGTTGATCTTGATCGACACCGCTTCGTAGTAGCCTACCATCACCGTGTCGCCGACTTTTACCTGGTTGAGCTTCTTGACCGCCTTGTCGACGACGAAGGTCTGCTCCTTGCCGTTGGACAACATCAGTGTGACCGTGCGATTTTTCAGATCTATCGCCTTGACGTCGGCAGTTCCCGTAACCATGGTTTCGGAGACGACTCTCCCCTTTTTCGAGGCCGCGTGCTCCTCGGCCGCCGTTGCGGCCAGGGGAATGGCAAGGAGCGCGACGGCACACGCAATCACTACAGATCGTTTCATCGACTTCCTCCTTTGTGAGACAGCCGCCGGTGACGGCCGGCGGCTGTTATTGCGCCCGGATGCGGGACCTGACAGCCGCCGGCATCACGGTGAATCACACACAATGGTCACCCATAAGCTCCGGGTCATTCGGATTCCGCTTTCACACACGTGTCGCCGCCGCCGCGCTCGGTGCACAGCGCATAACGCGTCTGCTGCGCCCAGAACTTCAGAGCCTCGTCAGCGGTGTACCAGCTGCTCCAGAGCTTCGACACCTTGTGCCCGCCGACCCGCCGGTCGATGGCTGCTCCCAGCAGTTCCCCGGTGGACGCATCGGTAGCTTTCATCTCCATGGTTATTTCCCCTACCCCGGTCTGCTTGCCGGTGGCGGCATACTTGATCAGGTTGATGCCCATGCCGATCGGCATGAAGGTCGCGAGCGTGTTGCGGACCGGCTTCGAGGAGTCGGCGTCGGTGATCGCCATCTGGAGCCTTAAGGTGTGCGGTTCGGGCGCCGTAACAATCTGGTAATCCTTGGACAGCTCCTGGTTCAGGTAGACAAAGGCGTTGTTGGCGAGCTTCTGGTAGTTCTCCAGCTCGTCCTTATCCAGGTCTCCGTCCTTTCTGACCAGGACCGGATCGATCAAGATCTTCGTGTACTGCTTGGCATCCACCCCCGGTTTCACATAACGGTAAAGGGCCTGGCCTTCTTTGCCTTCCCCAAAGAGATCGGGGTTGACCAACGGTGAAACTTCCTTGATATCGACGCTGCGTGCCTGATAGCTTGCAGCGCAGCCCCCCAGCTGCAGCGCAGCCGCCGCCACCATTACGAGCGTTCCCACAAATTTCATACTTTTCATGATGCTTTCTCCTTTCCCGCTGTTTCGTTGGCAGTTAGAATGACATATCCTTTTCCTTCCACGTTTCGACTCCCGACGATCTCACTTTTTCGATCAGGTCCATCCCGAGCGTGCCCGAAATTTCATAAAAGCATATTTCCGGCTGCCGGACAGACAGTTCCAGCGACTTGAGTACCCGCGTATAGAGCGCGGAACGGATGTGGTCGATCAATGCACCCTTTAATTTCCATCTTTCCACGTAAACAATGGCATGCTCATCGTCATGCTCTTCGTAGATGCTGCATTCAATGCAGCCCGAAGCGGCCAGGGTCGGCCCCCTTACGGAGAGCAGGATATCGAGGATTTCCTGATCTTTCCCTGGAGCGGGACATATTTTCACCATCGACATGATCATACTTTGACACTTCCCAGATTTGTGCCAAAGCCGTATGGGAGGCAATAAATGTCGTATTTTCAATATGTTTTAAGTTGCAAACAGCGATAGAAGTGGCACGAAATGTCCCGAGAAAGACGAGATTTCGTCTCTAGGGCGACATCTCGTCTTTGAGGTGACGATTGATAATCCCCAATTTTTGCATGCGCGAGTAGAGTGTGGACGGGTTGATTCCCAGCAGCCTGGCAGCGCCCCCCTCCCCTTTAATCCGCCAGCCGGTCAGCCGAAGGGCTTCCTGGATATGCCGGATTTCCTGCTCTTCCAACGTAAGGATGCCGGGTGTTTCGTGCCGGCCGTTTTCCGGCAGCCGCACCTGCAGCTTGTCAGACGTGCTGAGGATGATGGCATGCTCGATGACGTTACGCAGTTCACGGACGTTTCCCGGCCAAGAGTGGCACTGGAGGGCCAACATTTCCTGCTTTGAAATCCTGTTGATCTTTTTCCCCATCTTTTCCCCGAGTTCGTTGACAAAGGCCCACGCCAGGAGGGGAATATCCTCAACCCGCTCACGGAGGGGGGGGACAACGATCTGGAAGACGTTCAGGCGGTAGAAGAGGTCCTCCCTGAACATCCCCTTCCTTACCTCGTCGGCAAGATTGCGATTGGTGGCCGCGATTACCCGCACATCCACCCGGATGGTCTTGGTGCTGCCGAGCCGCTCGAACTCCCCCTCCTGCAAGACCCGCAGGAGTTTTGCCTGGAGCTCCAGCGACATTTCCGCGATCTCGTCGAGGAAGATCGTTCCGCCGTCGGCCAGTTCGAAGCGCCCGGCTTGCCGCGTCAACGCGCCGGTGTAAGCTCCTTTTTCCCGGCCGAACAGTTCGCTCTCCACCAGGGCGGCGGGCAGGGATGCGCAATTAACTTTTACCAGGATCTTGTTCCGTCGTTGACTGAGCTTATGGATCTCACGGGCGATGAGCTCTTTGCCGGTGCCGGTCTCGCCGCAGATGAGCACGGTCGAATCGGTCGGCGCAACCTGTTCCGTCAGCACCAGCGACCTGGCGAGGGCTTCGCTCTGGCCGATGATTTCCTCGTGGCTGAGACGACAGGAGATCTCCGACTCGAGATAGTCTGCTTCCGACTGCAACTTCTCCTTCAGCCGCTGGATTTCCGCCAGGGATTCGTTTTGCTCCGCCTCCACCCTGCAGCGGACCAGGGCATTCGCAAAGATCTCGCCCAAAAGACGCAGCCGAGAAAAGAGGCCTTTGTCTATGGGGTGGCTGGCGTTGACGTGGGAAGCGGCGACAAAATATTCGACGGAACCGCCGACGTGAATGGGGACGCTCAGGTGTGACTTTATCCCGAACGCCTGCCAGCTCCGCCGGTCCACCGCGGCTTCCTCGGGGAGCTCGTCCAACGACGTAAATGATATTATTTCACCGCGCAGCAGTTTCTCCTTCGCCCAGGGAAACACCACGCTGACGTCCGTCTTCGACGGCACGGGAGCCGCCCCCTTGACGTTCGATATGTGCGTAATGATCACCTCGCGCTTGTCTGCAGAGAATGCCATCAGGCCGGTACGGTCGAACCGGAACAATTCCCGGACCTTCTCCAGGGCTGCGGTAATTTCCCGGTCGATTTCTCCTGCCGGGATGTTGATGAATTTGACTGAAAGATCGGAAACGAAATCCTCGAACCGCTGCCGGGCGTTCATCTCCCGGTTGTCCCGGCAGTGGCTCAGGGCGTTCACGATGACCTCGCCGACCAGGCGCAACATCGAAATGATTTCCTTGTGCCAGACCCGCCGGGCACGGAGATGACAGGCAAGGAAGAAGAATTCCACCGCGCCGCCGACATAGATCGGGATGGCCAGGGACGATGTCACCCCCAGTTCCTCGTAGTGCCGGCGGTCGTCCGCCGCCCGTGGCGGCAATTCGGTGACACTGGAGAAGCAGACGATGTTTCCCTTCAGGAGATTTTCACCGGTCCAGGGAAGCATGTCCCTGAATGCAAAAGAGTCGGGTATGGCCGCGACCGTCTCTCCGTGTGAGACATAAAGGGCCCGGGCCCCGGACTTGTCCGGCGTCAGCGCCATCAGGGCACACCTGTCGAACCGGCAGGAATCGAGGATCTGCCGCAACAGGGCCGCTATTTCCCCCTCAAACCGGTCGGCAGACACCCTGTAAATGCTTGCCAGCGAAACGGAAATGAGCCGTTCCAGTTCCAGCAGCTCATTAGTGTGTGTGGCAATGGTCACTGTGCCCTCCGGAACCGATTCCCCATTCCGGACAAGGAACGGAAATTTCCCGGCAGCCGGAGTGCTTTCCTTTATCCGCAGTGCTGAATTCCGCATGGCTATTCCTCCTGCCTTTTCTGAAGGCGAGCAACCGCTGGCATCCACCACGAATCATACTGCCGGGAACCTGCTGTCTAACATTAATTAAACCTAAGGCCCAATTCTTGCTCTTCGTCGATAGTTGTCAGTAAAAAACATTTTTGTCAGTTGTCAAGTCGGTAATTCAACCCGAGTCGACATATCGTCCCGAGGCACCGCATATCTTGTCCGCCCTCCCTGTACGAAAAGCACAATGCGCCTTAATCCGGGGGGTTATCATCGCCGAGCGGCGGTGGCACGCAATTTGATAGCTTTGATAACATGGGTGATCGGCAGGAGTGGCAGCGCGCCTGCCACTCCTGCCGTTGAAATTCAGGAGAGGAGGATCAGCTTATGTCTGGATGGATGACCGTCACCCGGGGAACGACCCTGGCACTTGCCGTGACAGCTATGCTTGCCGCCCCTGCGGTGTTCAGCGCCCCGTGCGCCAGCGCCGATGAGTATCACACCCCCCTCGCCGGGGAACCGCTCCACACGGAGTTCATGGGGGAAAAGGTCGACGTCGATGCCCGGGACCGCGGCCACGTGACGGCCCTGACCCTCGGTGGCACCTACTATGACTCGAAGCAGGGGAGCACTACCGCGTCCCCGATCGCCGCCTTCTACATCAAGAGGGTCTGGGAGACCTCCCGCACCCGGGACGTAATCAGCATCTTCGTCAACGACCTGGAGTACGACAAGAGTTTCGGCAATCTTGAGCTGGTGGGGCTCCTCAACAACTATACGTTGCCGGGTGGGCAGAAAGAGACGCTCAATAACCAGGAGATCGCGTCGTCGTCCGTCGATTGGGGGGATGCGAACGCCCTGCTCGGCCCCGGTCTCCGCTTCAAGGTAGCCCCCTTCCAGGTGGACAACGACCTGAGGCTTCAGCTGCTGGGCAAGGTCGGCTATTTTTATGTCAAGAAGAACAGCGACTCCGCCCCCACCATGGTCGTCCCGCCCGACACCATGCTGTATGGCGGGAAACTGAGGGGCCGCTACGACGGGATGCGCCGCAATATCCTCGAGCTTCCCCATACCGGCTTCGCCGCCGGCTTCGACCTCGACTATACATACCGGGACAAGTGGACGGATTGGGGCACCCCGGGCGTTACCGCCTTCACCAAGAAGAACACCCAGGATTTCCTGCAGTTCACCGGCTATCTCATGGGGGTGACCGGCATCCCGTGGATGTCGGAAAAGAACCGGCTCCTCTTCAGTCTCCACGGCGGCACCATGGACCCGAAAAGAGCCGACCGCTTCAATAGTTTCCGGATCGGCGGCGGCCCCCTCCAGGGGGAATCGGACGACCTTGCCCGTCCCAGTTACCAGGGGACCATGTTCAACAACATCCTGGTTTCCAACTATGCCATAGGCGCCCTGGAGTACCGGCGCGAACTCAACTTCTTCATGTACGGCCACCTGCGCGGCTCCTACATCTGGGCAAATCGCGCAGAAGTTCTCGGCGGCGGGGAGGTCGCGTTCGTGAACGACAACGGCGAAGCCTTCTCCGCCGGCCTGGACACCGGCTTCTTCTGGCATTCATCGCTTTATTTCGAGTACACCTGGGATTCCGGCTTCATCCGCGAAGGAAGGCCCGGAAGCTCTTACATGGTCATCTGGAACGAGAGCTTCTGACCATTGCAGGTCGATGCGTTTGACTGGGAGAGCTGGGGCACCGCCGCATCATGCCACAGAGGGAGGATTCTGACACATCCGGTATGGCGCCGACGCTGCATCCCTGCCCTGGACCCGGCGCTGCTGCCCACCACTGGCGGCCGTAGCGGCACTGCTCTAAAGCAAGATTTCGCATTCACATAAGGCCAAGACATGGCCGTTAAAGCTTACATCAAAGTTGCCGCCGGTCTTTTTCTCGCAGCAGCCTTTACCGCGGCGGCAGTGGTCATTCTCGTCCCGCGCCTGATGGACCTCGACACCTACAAGCCACAGATTCTCTCCCTGGCACAGAAGGCCCTGAACCGCCGGGCCTCCTACGACGCAGCCTCCTTCTCCTGGCATTTCGGCCCTGCCTTTGTATTCCACAACATCACCATCGCCGAAAAAAATGGGAAACAAACCTTTCTGCAGGTGAACCGGCTCACCTTCAGGCTCGCCCTCCTTCCCCTCCTCCACAAAGAGGTACGCCTGCGGGAAATCGTCGTCGAGCGGCCGGTGGTCATGCTCGACAGAAACCGCGCAGGAGTCTTCAACATAGATGACCTGCTTGCGGGAAAGCCTTCCGGGTTCTCACTCTTCCTCAAATCCGTCCGGATAGAAAACGCCCGAGTCCGCTTCACCGACTTCTCTGGCGATCCCACGGGGTTCACCGCTTCGCTGGAAAATCTGGACCTGTACGCACGTAAACTGGCACGGGGAAAAACATCCGAGTTCAAGCTCTCCACCCGGATCACCGGCGAAAGAGAAGAGGCGGCTGTCTCCATCTCGGGCTCTGCGCGCATCCCCGCCCAGGAAGAGTCCCTGAGTGACGCAAAGTTCGATGTGGCTCTATCGGTAAAGAATCTCGATCCCGGACGTTACTGGCCCTATTACGGCCGCTATCTCCCCTTCGAACGAGTGCGCGGGGTGCTGGACATCGAAGGGGTCTTCAAGGGAAAGCCCGTGGAGTTCACCACGAAAGGGAACCTCCGGATCAGAGACCTCGGGTTCAATTACCCCCAGGTTTTCCACTCGATTCTTACGCCACGGGATGTGCGTCTCACGTACGACGCAGAGCTCACCCCCCGGGACTTCGCGGTGAAATCGTTTAGCCTGTTCGTCGATGGGCTCCGTGCCACGGGGAGTTGTGTCCTTGGCGACATCCATACGAGCGACCCGCGCATCACCGCCCGGGCCGTCACATCCCCGTTCCGCCTCGAGGAGTTCCGCCAGTACATCCCCTACGGCGTAATCGTCAAGGGTCCGGCGGATTTCATCGAACAGCATGTCATCGGAGGGCTCTACAAGCTGGACGAAGGGAGGCTCGACGGCAGGGTAAGCCAGATTCTCCACATGGAGCGGGGCGACAACTACAACGTCCTCTACATCCGCGGCCGTGTCGAGAAGGGACTGGTGACCTACGGCCCCCACGTGCCTACCTTCAACACAATCAAAGGCGACCTGGAGATGCGCGGCAAGGACTTCCTCCTGCAGCACATCACTGCCAATTTCGGCGGTTCGCCATTCGCCCTGGAGGGAAAGATAGCCGACTATCCTCTCGACACGCCTTCCCATTACCCTTTCATCATGACCATTACCCCGAGGGAGGCTGAAGTTGCCTGGCTTTTGCGGCAGCAGGAGCACACCGGGCTGATCTTCCGCGGCAACTCGCTCCTGCAGCTCACCGGCGACGGAAGCACTTCCGATTACCGGCTCGCCGGGGCATGGGATCTCACCCCGGCAGACTATGGTTACCGGCGGCTGGCACACAAGCCGCGCGGAACGGCCAACAGGCTCCGGTTCTCCGCACGTCTGGGGAAGACCGAAGCGCGGCTCGAGGATTTCCGGTACGAGCTCCCTCCGGTCGGCGTGAAAGCAAGCGCTACCTACCGGTACGATGCCCCAATCCCTCTGACGTTTGCAGTGGCCACCAACCGGTTCATGATCAACCCGATTCTCCCCATCTTCCCCGGGCTGCAGAAATATCATCCGTCCGGCTGGCTGCACGCGGACGTCGGCGGATCAGGAGACCCCGCCAAAAAAGATGGCATAAGGGTAAAGGGAGACATTACCGTAGAGAAATTTTCCGTACGGCCGCTCGAACATTTTAAGCCGTTGACAGGTATCACCGGAACCATCCACGTGACGGAAGATGCCCTGGAAACTGAGCGGCTGACCGGCAGGCTGGGGCAATCGGTCTTCACAGCCGGAGGGCATGTTGCCGGAGGTGCCCATCCGGGCGCCGATCTGGTCTT
>DATJLB010000062.1:0-2364 GCA_035490915.1 Geobacteraceae bacterium | reverse complement strand
CTGAGCGGATTCTCCTGATTTCCCAGTCATAGGGGTCTCCTTCCAGTGAAGCGGTCAGCTCTTCCAGTTCCGGGAGCGAATAGGTCCGGAGGCAGGAGACGATGCCGTCGATCAGGACTACGAGGGGGATTATCGGGAATAGGTAGGTCAGGAGCAGTCTCGACCACCTGCACGGGCGGATCGACGGGGTCAGCAGCAGCACGAAAAACGGGGCCGCCAGGATGTGCAGGATCGTACGGGGGTCGCGGTCGGTCATCTCGAAGATGCCGATCCCCTGCCGGCTGTTCACCGCATCCTGGAGAATTTCCCGGGCGTCATGAGGCGGAAAGTGGTGGAACGAGGTAAAGAGGGTCCTGAAGCCGGCCAGTTCCCGCGGCAGGGCGCGGGCGTCCACAGGCTCTTCCAGGAAGTCGATGCATCCTCCGGACCGCTCCCGTGCCTGGCGGAAGGCGGTGAGGTTCGGGTACTTGTCCGTCAGGACGACCCGGAACGACACACCCGGGCCGGCCACGATCCGGCAGATCCGGGACCAGGGGCCGCTTCCTCCCGAACAGAGGTCGATGACCCGCGGGGGATTCATCCGGTCGATGAAATGGCAGAGTGTCGGCACTACCGACGAGAAGTATCCCCAGCGGTTGCTCGCCTGCTGAAGAAAATCGGTCACGCCGTCACGTACGGTGCGCGGGCACCAGGGTTGATCGTGGATTTCGATGAGCTGCCGTCGCTTCATCTGTCTACCTTCTGCATGACTGATCCGGGGGGACTGGACTCTCCCTGGCGGATAGTATGGATAGTGCTGGTCTAGAGACGGCCGAGAGTCGCCAGCCCATATCCCCCGCAGGTGCCGAGGGAGAGGCACGCGAGCCTGGTGCCGGCCGGCAATGCCCCGGGCTGTGCCACGGCGCAGCGAAAATCGCTTCCGTCACTGTTAGGGGAGGGGAAGACCGTCCCCTCCTTCAGGATGAGGGCTGCCGCGGCCAGGTCGAAGGCGGGTCCCGCTGGACTGCATCCGTACAGGGGGGAAAAGCAGGCGATCCGGGCTGTTGCCGGTATCGCATCGCGATAACGACCGCCGGATTCGCTTCTCCCGTCTGCCGCCAGCACGAGGAGCGCATCGGAGGGAAGTGGAAGCTCATTGCCCGTGAGCCGTCCCGTTGCCACCTTCTCGATGGCGCAGTAGCCTCCTGCTTCCCCCTCGTCACGGGTGAGGAGCAGGAAGGCGGCACCTTCTCCCATAACGGCAGTATTCCCGGAGGTCATCAAGGGCGTCATGTCGGCCGTTGCCGGCAGACCGCGGGAGCGGTACCCGATGTAGCAGGAAAGGTCAGACAGTTCGTCGACCGCTCCGAAGAGCACACGGTCGACTCTCCCCTCGGCGAGCCACTGCCGCGCGCTCAGAAGCGCAGAAGGGACCGACATGTCGAACTGGCTGACGGTCAGGCTCGGTCCGGTAACCCCGAACAGGATCGATATGTGGGCTGCCGGGGCGTTGTGCACCGAGTTGGCGAAATGGGTCGGCGAGGCGCAGATATCTCCGCCGGCGATCATCGAGTCGAGGAAGGCGACGGTGGTTGCCGTGGGGCCGAAGCCGCTGGCGACGATCACCCCTGTCCGGGAATGGTCCGCCTCCATGTCTCCGGCGTCCGCCAGGGCGAGAGAGGCGCCGAGTAGCCCCATCTGGGAGAGGTGGTCGATCCGCCTCAGGGCACCCTTGGTGCAGTATTCTTCCAGCTGTTCGATCCCGGCGCGAAACGCGGGGATCTCGATCGTCCCTTCCGCCGTTGGAAGCAGAAAGGAGCCCGGGCGGCTCGTCCCGCGGGCGAGGGCCCGACCGAATTCCGCCACGCTGCAGCCGAACCCGCCGGTCACCCCGATTCCCCTCACGATCATCCGCGTCATGCCGTCTCTCCCGTACCAAGGACGATGACAGCGTTATTCCCGCCGAAGGCAAGCGACTCGGAGATCGCCACGGTGCCAGTGACTGCCGTGACCTGTCGGACCGGAGTACAGGCACATTCGGGGTCAACCAGGGAAAAGCCGGCATTGGCGGGCACTTTGCCGAGCTCCAGGGAGACGGCTGTGAATACCGCCTCGATGGCCCCCGCCGCACCGAGGGTGTGCCCGGTGTACCCCTTGGTCGAGAGGAAGGGGACATTCGGCAGCATCTCGGAAAGGACGAGGGTTTCCACACGGTCGTTGTCGGGGGTGCCGGTGCCGTGGGCATTGACGAAGGCCACGTCGCCGGTACCGATCCCGGCGGCGTGCAGCGCCTCGGCGATCGCGCGCCTGAGCCCCGTGCCGTCCGGCTTCGGGGCGGTCAGGTGGTGGGCGTCGCAGGCGGAACCGTAGCCGAGGAGGAACGAG
>DATJLB010000061.1:0-12884 GCA_035490915.1 Geobacteraceae bacterium | reverse complement strand
CGTGTGTGCTCCTATTTTTTCTGGGTCGTGACATGTCGGCCCAAGTGTACCCCGACCATGGCAGGCGCGCAACCTCTACGCCGGCCTATCGCCCGGTCAGGCCATTCAGGGCGCTTTGCGCGTCAGGGTCTCCCTGACCGGCGGCCTTGCTGTACCACTTTTCCGCTTCCTGCGAATCTTTGGCGACCCCCCTTCCCTGGAGATAGAGGAGCGCCAGGCGCTTTTGTGCTTCGACGTCCCCCTGCTCGGCCGCCCGACGGTACCACCGTGCCGCTTCGCCGAGGTTCGGCGGCACCCCCTGTCCCGTTTCGCACTGGTAACCGAGCCAGTACTCTCCCCCGACGTGTCCCTGCTCGGCGGCCTTGCGGTACCACCGTGCCGCCTCGGCGTAGTCCTGGGGGACCCCCTTGCCGTTCATGTACAGATAGCCGAGCCGCGCCTGCGCGACGCTGTCCCCACGCTCGGCAGCCTTCCTGACCGCCAGGGCGTGCTGTACGGCGAGATTGTCGGCCTGGGCTGCTGCAGGCTGGGTGACGGTCTGCTTCGGGGGGGAGGGGCGCGACACGACAGCCTGCCCGGCACTCTCAGGCGCAGCGGGGGCGCTGTTCCGTTCGGCCGGCTCCGCCGTTTTCCGGCTGTCGCTCCGGCGTGTGGTGTGGTGTTCCGGTATCGAAGATGCTTCGTGGACGACGGCCGGCTTCGACTTGGCGGTGGTGTGCTTCCGGGGAGCAGCTTCGGGTGGTGTCTGCCTCGCCGCGGGCGCCGGGCCGAAGGACTTGACGGCGATGACGATCGCCGAGACGGCTGCCACCAGGAGTAGCGCCCCCTTCAGGGGCGGCCGGGGAAACGCCGCGCGTGTACCGTCTTTCTCCCTCTTCGGGGGACGGACGCGTTCGGCAGGCTTGAGAGTGCGCTCCGCCGGAAGCTCCGGCTCGACGTATTCCTCGTCGAAGGAGGGGGCTCCCCCCCGGCGCAGGGTGTAGACCCGCTTTATCTCGCGGTACGCTTCGTTTATCTCCTGGGCTGCTGCCTGGGCCTTCTGCTGCTGCCGCGGGTCGTTCGACAGGCGCGACGGGTGGAGCTTGTTCAGATGATTGATGTAGGCCTGGTTGATCTCCTGCAACGATGCGCCGGGCCGCACGCCGAGCACTTCGTAGTAGTAGCGGAGCGTATCCATCCGCTTGGTGTCGTGAACCTTGGAGAACATCTTTGCCATTGCTCCGTCGCTTCGTTCGCGTGCTGTGCGTGTCGTCGGTCGCTCCCGTGCGGGTCAGGCGGCGCCTCCGACGGTGATCTCGGATATCAGGAGGGTCGGCTGGGCGTCGGCCACCGGTACCCCCTGGCCATCCTTGCCGCAGGTGCCGATGCCGAAGCCGAGGTCGTTGCCCACCCGGGCGATCCGTTTCAGCACCTCCGGTCCGTTGCCGGTTAGGGTGGCGCCCCGGACCGGTTCCCCCACCATGCCGTTTTCGATCAGGTACCCTTCCGATACCTCGAAGACGAAGTCGCCGTTCACCGTGTTGACCTGCCCCCCGCCCATCTTCCTGACGAACAGGCCCCGCTCCGCCTCGCGGACGATCGACTCCGGCGCCGTCTCCCCGGGTGCGATCAGGGTGTTGGACATCCGGACGATCGGTTTTGTCTGGTACGACTCCCGCCTCCCGTTGCCGGTGGAGGCGCAGCCGTCCTTCATGGCGGTCAGCCGGTCGTAGAGGTATCCCTTGAGGATGCCGTTCTCCACCAGGATGGTCTTTTGCGCCGGGCTCCCTTCGTCGTCGAAGGAAAAGGATCCGCGGGCATGGGGGATGGTGGCGTCGTCGATGACCGTCACGAGCGGGGAGGCCACCTCCGTCCCCACTTTGCCAGTATAGACGGAGAGGCCGGTCTGGGCAAGGTCGGCTTCCAGGCCGTGGCCGATCGCCTCGTGGACCATGGTGCCACCCGCTTCGGCTGAGAGAACCACCGGCATCGGCCCTGCGGGCGCCTTGCGGGCCGACAGCATCATCACCGCCCGGCGGGCCGCCGTGAGAGCGATCTCCTCCGGGCTCTTCTCCCGGAACAGCTCGTAGCCGCGGAAACCCCCCAGCGGCTCATAGCCGGTCTGGATCACGTCACCGGCCGCCGCCACCACCTGCGCCATGAAGACGGTGCCGGTGCGGGACGTCTCGACGAATTCACCGAGGGAGTTGGCCATCTGGTACGAGACCTCGCCGTCCCGGTAGACGACCATCACCTGGCGGACCCGGCCGTCAGCCCCCCGGGCGGCCTGCTCCGCCCGGGTGACCAGGAGGACCTTGTCCTTGAGGCTGACCGTCGACGGCGGCATCTCGATCGGGAAGCCGGCGCCGACGACCTTGCGCCTGAGGTCGATCGGGCGGTCGAACTGCTGTCCCTTGACCGCCCTGCTGACCGTTTCTGCCAGGGAAAGGAGGGCCTCCTCGGTCGTTTCGTTGGTGTAGGCATAGGCGGTCCGCAGATCGGAGATGACCCGGATTCCCACCCCCCGGTCGGTGGCGGCCAGGACCTTTTCGATCTTGCCGTCCTCGCAGACCACGGTCGTGGAGGACCCTTCCTCGAAGTAGATGTCGGCGAACTCCCCCCCGCCTGCCAGCGCGGAGCGGAGGACACGGGAGATGTCAAGCGTGTCGAGCATGGTGGTTGTCTCCTGGTGCCCTTCCCCTATCCCTTCCCGCTGGGAGAGGGTGGTCAAAGGCCGGCGTGGTTTCGGTCATGTCGATTTCCTTCTTGATCGCCTTGATGAAGTCGTCCAGGTCCGCGGCGCGGCAGGGGAGGGTAGTCAGGCTGACCAGGGTCTCCCGCGTGTCGATGGTGCTGAGGGTCGCCATCCCCTCGCACGCCTCCACGATAAAGGTGAGATAGGCGAGGTCGCGGCGGTGGAGCCGGAAGTATCTTCGCTGCGGGATAAATATCGGGTTTTCCTGATCGGGCATACGATTTACATACCATGCGCACTGCGAGAAAACAACCGAAATGTGGCGGCCCGGACCGACTGCGAGCGGTGACGGAGTGCCGATCGTACCGGGCGTTCCCGGCGCGAAAAATGATGCCGAAAACAGTTTATCGACTTGTAATGCCGTTGCCTTTATGGTACTTTTTCCGGTAAGAAGAACGCAGGTGGGCATCAGGGGGCTTTCTTCCCCTTCCGGCAGAGCGCGGACCGGCATGTACAGGGCACCGGGCGGTTGCCCGGATTGAACGATCAAGGGGCAGCATGCATTACCTCACCCAATCAATGCTGAGATAGCCGATGGACGGCCTGAACAAAGACCCCCATTCGCTCCCGAACGACACCGGGAACCACGACCCGGAGAACGGGAAGGGTGTCGGCAAACGGGGCCTGGTCAACAGGCTCAACTACCTCAATTTTCAAGACAGCACGATCCTCATCACCCTCAAGCATATCAGGTACGGCAGCACCATTTCCCTTCCCGCAAAACCCCTTCCATGCACCGGAGACCGCCTGGAGTGCGTCTGGCTCGACGTTCCCGACATCGACCGGGTCCTCACGTCGTTCCGTTTCCAGAATTTTCTGATCGCCGACGGCAGGAAGTTCCTCCTGGTGGAACCGGAGGTGACCGGGATGACACCTCAGGGGATCAGCTTCGTCCTGCCGGAAACCTGCCGCGAGGTTGCATCCCGCAGGGCACGGCGGCATCCCGGGAAGGGGGTCAGCGCCCGTCTCATCCAGAACGGCGCCGAGTTCCACGGCACGCTCCGGGACTTCAGCGCCATTTCCTTCAGGGTCGAGCTGAAGGCTGACGCCCCGCGGACCTTCCACTGGATCGACGCCGGCTCTCCGGTCCACCTCAGCTTTACCGCCGGCGAAGAAACCTTCTATTCCGGCGAATGCCGCATCATCAGGCACAGTTTTTCCGACACCACGGGTTCCTTCGTCCTGGAGCCTCTGCTGCACCAGCTGCGCCGGTTCAAGCCGAAGGAGTACCGGGCGGACCGGCAGGTACTGGTTCCCTCCCCGCACGTCGACTTTCGGCACCCTCTCATCAAGACGTTCGTCAGCCTGCAGGCCGTCAACCTGTCCGGTTCGGGGTTCGCGGTGGATGAGGACGAGGCGAACTCCGTCCTTTTGCCGGGGCTGATCCTCCCGGAGGTGGAGATCAGCTTCAACGACAGCTTCCGGATCGGATGCTCCGCCCAGGTCGTCTACCGCAAGCCGGTCGGCGAGGGGAACGGCGGCGCAGTGGTGCGGTGCGGGCTCGCCATCCTCGACATGGACATCGCGGACCACGTCCGGCTGATGGCGCTTTTGCACCAGGCGGCCGACGCCCATTCGTACCTCTGCACCCGCGTTGACATGGATGCCCTCTGGAGCTTCTTCTTCGAGACCGGCTTCATCTACCCTGAGAAGTACGCCTACTTCCAGGAGAACAAGGAGGAGATGAAGCTCACCTACGAGAGGCTCTACAACCGGCACCCCGGTATCGCGCGACACTTCATCTACCGGAACCGGGGGAAGATCCTCGGCCACATGGCGATGGTCCGATTCTACGAGAATTCCTGGCTGATCCACCACCACGCCGCGACCAAGTCGGACACGACCAAGGCGGGTCTGGCGGTGCTGAACCAGATAAGCCGGTACGTGAACGACATTCACCACCTCCGCTCCGCCCACCTGAATTACGTCTTCTGCTATTTCCGTCCCGACAACAAGTTCCCGAACCGCGTCTTCGGGGAGTTTGCCATCAAGTTGAACGACCTGCAGGGGTGCTCGCTCGATACCTTTGCCTACTACCATCACCCGGCTGGCGGCCGTGAGCAGAAGCTGCCGGCCCAGTGGGCTCTGGCGGCTGCCGAGCCCGCCGACCTGGAGGAGCTGAACGGTTTCTACCAGCAGGAGTCGGGGGGCTTGATGATGAAGGCGTTCGACCTGGCGGTCGGGGGGGACGGCCATGACCGGCTGGCGGGGGAATACCACGCCCTCGGCTTCAAGAAGGAGCGCCACCTACTCGCCCTGAAAAAGGGTGGGGAGATCAAGGCGCTGATCATGGCGAACGTGAGCGACATAGGCCTCAACATGTCCAACCTGACGAGCTGCGCAACGGTGCTGGTCCTGGACGAGACCCTGCCGCGGACGGTGCTCGAGGGGGCGATGTCGTCGGTGTCCGCCCGTTACGAGCGGGGGGACATGCCGGTGCTGGTCTACCCCGTATCATACGCGGAGCGGGAGTCCCTCCCGTCCGAGAAGATGTATTCGCTCTGGGTCCTGAACCTGCACTACCTGGATCTGTACTTCAAATTCTGCGATGCTTTGTTCCACGCCGACAAAAAGTCGGGCTAACCGGAGCAGGAGAACCCTATGGAACCTTCACTCGTGAACGAGAGTCAGCTGTATAACAGCAGGATCATCGATGCCTACATCAAGCTGGTCAAGAGCAAGTACAGCCACGTCAACATTGGCGAGCTCCTGGACTACGCGGGGATGAAGGCGTACGAGATCGCCGACCAGGGACACTGGTTCAGCCAGGATCAGATCGACCGCTTCTACGAGAAGCTCGTCCACCAGACTGGCAACCCGAACATCGCCCGGGAAGCGGGACGGTACGCGGCCTCCCCCGATGCCCTCGGGGTGATGCGGCAGTACGCCCTCGGCCTGATCGACCCGGCCAACGCCTTTGCCCTGATCGACAGGGCATCGTCCAATTTCACGCGGTCGGCGACCTATACGTCGCGGAAGATCTCGGCCAACAAGGTCGAGATCACCGTGACCCCCCTCACGGAGAAGGGGGAGCGCCCCTTCCAGTGCGCCAACCGGGTCGGGTTCTTCGAGGCGATCGTCCTGATGTTCAACAACAAGCTCCCGAACATCCAGCACGACGAGTGCATGTTCACAGGGGGAACGCAGTGCCGGTACGTGATCAGCTGGGAAAAGCCCCGTTCAGCCATCTACCGGAAGCTGAGGAACTGGATGACGCCACTCCTCCTCGGGGGGAATCTGGCGCTCATGGGGGACGGGCGCTGGGGGACCGTGGAAGCCGTCCTTCCCGCGTCGATCCTGGCCATGTTCCTGCTGTCGCTCGTAGTCGAGCGGAGCGAGAAGCGGGAGCTCTGCAAGAGCCTGGACAGCACCAAGGACTCCATCGACAAACTCCTCGACCAGATCAACACCAACTACAACAATGCCCTGATGACCAACGAGATCGGTCGGGCGCTCAGCACCTATACGACGACCGACGACATCCTCGTGAACGTCATCCAGATCCTGGAAAAACGGCTCGATTACGACCGCGGTCTGATCCTCCTGGCGAACCCGGAGCGGACCAAGCTGGAGCTGCAGGCGGGCTTCGGCTACTCCGTGAGCGAGCTCGGGTTCTTCGGCAAGCTCTCCTTCCACCTCGATCGCCCCGAGTCGACGGGGATCTTCATCATCTCCTTCCGGGAGCAGCAGCCGTTCCTGATCAACGACCTGGACGACATCGGGGAGACCCTGTCGCCGCGCAGCCTTGCCTTTGCCAAGAAAATGGGGACCCGTTCGTTCATCTGCTGCCCCATCATCCGCGAGGACACTTCGATCGGCATTCTCGCGGTGGACAACGTGAAATCGAAGCGGCCGCTGGTGCAGAGCGACATGAGCCTCCTGATGGGGATCGCCTCCGTCGTGGCGGTCAGCATCCGGAACGCCGAACTGATCGACGCCCGGATGCGGCAGTTCAATTCCATCCTCCAGGCGCTGGCCGCAAGCATCGACGCCCGGGACTCCCTCACCGCCGGCCACTCCGAGAAGGTCACCGAGTACGCCCTCGGGATCTGCGGCGAGCTTGGGCTCCCAGGCAACTATCGTGAGATGATCAGGGTGGCGTCGCTGCTCCACGATTACGGCAAGCTCGGCGTGCCCGATGCCATCCTGAAAAAGGACGGGCGGCTGACGGATGAGGAGTACGAGATCGTCAAGACCCATTCCGACAAGACGCGGGAAATCCTCTCCCAGATCCATTTCGAGGGGATCTACTGCGAGGTTCCTGAGATCGCCGGAGCCCACCACGAGAAGATCGACGGCACGGGTTACCCTCAGGGGCTCAAGGGGAAAGAGATCCCACTCGGGGCAAAGATCATCGCGGTTGCCGACTACTTCGAGGCGATCACGGCGAAGCGCCACTACCGCGACCCGATGGCGGTAGAGCAGGCCTTTGCGCTTCTGCGGGAGGGGAGCGGGAGCCACTTCGAGGGGAGGATGGTCGAGGCGCTGATCAGCTATTACACGAGGATCTACCTGGAGAGGAGGGGGGGGAGATACCCCTTCGAAGGCGAGCGGCGCAGGGTGAGGGTACCATACCGCGCTCCCGTATTCTTCCGGGTGAACGGCCGGACCACCACCGCGAACAGCGAGGACATCAGTGTGAGAGGTATCTACGTGGCGTCGGAGCACGACCTGAAGGAAGGGGCGGCGCTCGAACTCTCCATCTCCCTGCCCGACAATCCGGCGATCGTCGAGGCGAGGGGGCGGGTCGCCTGGGTGAACGACAAGCGGGCACGGCGAAAGCCGGATTTCCCGGCCGGTTTCGGGGTGGAGCTCCTGGAGTTCCGGGAGGCGACCGGTGAGATCTTCAAGGCCTTCATGAACAGCTACGCCCCGATGGCCCTCGCCCAGGGGAACTGACACTACGGGGAATTAAGCCGCCGGCTTACTCCCCCGGCAGGCGATGACCGGCGTGTAGGTGAAGCGCCGGGGATCGGTAAAGAACGACGTGAATTCCGTGCGGAACTCCTCGAATCCCCCCCCGTACTCCTCGAACCGGTAGCCGGACCGCCGGACCGCCACCTCCACCTTTTTCATCCAGTTGAAGGCGTCCTTTTCCCGCAGTTCCCCGAAGATCAGATGGTGGCAGGCGACATCCGCGTCGATCTCCCTGTAGCCGAGGTCGTACAGGAACGAGTAGAGCTTCCTCCCCGCGTAGGGGTCGAAGTCCCGGTGCGTCTCCAGCGCGGCCAGCACCCCGTCGATTGCCTGCTCGAGGCGGGGTGATAAACCATAGTGGTTCAGGCAGTTGTAGTCCAGATCGATCAGGCAGAGGATCCCTCCCGGCCTGAGCATCCGGGAGACGTTCCGGACGATGTCGCGGCTCCGTTCCCGGTGGTATTCCAGCACGAACCGGAGCCAGACGAAATCGAACTGGCCGAGGTCGTCCAGCGGCTCGCGGATGTCCCCGCGGTGGAACTCTATCCCTTCACCGCCGTACTGCTTCTCCGCATAGCCGATCCTTTCCGCCGACAGATCAACGCCGACCACCGTTCCTGCCGGCCCGACCAGTTTCTTCAGGCAGAACGTGGTCTTCCCCGATCCGCATCCCAGGTCGGCTACCCGCATGCCGGGTCGTATGCCGGCCCACGCGGCCTGCCGTACCACGCCGTCGCAGTCCGTTTTCAACTCCTGCCGCAGGATCTCTTCCTCGTTTTCCATCAAATAGGTGTTGTGGTGCATCGGAGGTACCTTTCTGGTGAGGGGGGTACGTTTTTCAACAGCCTCTCAAGTTGCCTGGCGGCCCTGGATCGCCACGTTGCCCGCCCGCCCGGGCAGCTCTCCCATGGCGAGGGGGGCATCGGCGGCGTCGCGGCCGAACTGCTCCGCCGCTTCCGCCAGGGTGACGAAGCGGGCGCCGCGGGCGAGAAGGCGCTCCAGCAGGTCGGAGAAGGTGGGCGCGAGCCCCCGTCCTTCCATCTCGGCGTGGATGGTGTGGACATTCAGGCCGGGCACGAGGAGCGTCAGGTAGTGGTCGTTGATGGTCTCGGCGGTGATGCCGTTCTCTCCCAGGAGCTCGTCCGCGGTCGGCCAGGTGGTCGGGATCTGGAGGGTCTGGAAGCGCTTCCCGTCCACCACCGGAAAGAACGGGGCGTAACCGCGGGCGTCGCTGCAATGGGAGAGCTTGAGGGCGTCCTGGATCTCGAGGGAATCGGCAGATACCGTCCACCCCGGCGCAGCGGTGGTGCGCGCCCGCCGCCCCATGATCTCCTCGAACAGGGAGAAGGCCCGCCCCAGCTCCAGCGCCGTGATCGGCTTCGGGAACCAGGGGAGGAAGTCGTGCCACTTGACGTGGTCCCAGCAGTGGATTCCCACCTCGTGCCCCATCTGCTCGGCCCGGCGCAGGATGTCAGGGAAGGAAGATGCGATCATCGGCGCGGGCAGGAGCGTGCCGTACAGCATGGTCTTCAGTCCATAGGCCGACGGCGCCTTGTTCCTCAGCTGCTTGCGCAGGAACCCCTTGCGGGTGAAGATGCGGCGGATCGCCCTCCCCGAGTTGTCGGGGCCCATGGAGAAGTAGAAGGTGGCGCGGATGCCGAACCGCTCCAGGGTCTCCAGGAGGTTCGGGACACCGTCGCGGGTGCCGATGTAGGTGTCGACGTCGATTTTCAGGGCGATGACAGGTTTGTCCATGTGGCTGCCCGGCGAATCGGTTGGTGAATGATGAGTGTGCTGGTCGTGAATGTCGCTGTTTCTCCGTGCATGAAATCGATATGCAATGTAACCCTAAACGGAGAGATACACAAGATGTTTTGGCGCGCCGCGTCCTGCGCCGGACAAAAAAAGGCCCGCCCTACGGGGCGGGCCGAGCCTGACCATGTCGCGTGCCCGGTCTAGTCGTTGCGCGGGTTCTTGCCGAGGCCGAACTTGGGGAGGAGGAGGTAGAAGAAATGGGAGGTTGCGATGATGAGGGTGTAGCCGATGATGGCCCGGAGGAAGACCCCGCAGAAGCCACCGAAGACGCATTTCCCCGCGAAGTAGCAGGTGGCGCCCACGCACCAGGCCAGAAGCAGGCCGATGATAAAGAGAAGGCGAATCATACTGTCCTCCGCATCCGGTATGGTGACTACAACCCAAGTGTACCGCGTTGTCTATAATATTGCAATGTGTTAATTTGAAATTATTTATTAATCGGGTCTCCGGCGTAAACCGTCCAGGGCTCGGAACACTTTGGGGGGCCGGGGCGCTATGGGGGGGAAAGCGAACTGCGTGCATGTGTCGGCCCGGTTTTCAGGCCGTCTCCGATGCCGCCTGTCACTTCTTGGACTGCTTGTCAATAGCAGGTTCTTTACCGTTTGCCGGAACCCCGTTATCTTTCCGGGGTACTTTTTTCTGTTGCACCTCGACGGTTGCCAGAAGTTCCGCTTTTACGGCTTCGTCGTCAGGGGGGGCACCTGGCGGGCATCCCGGTTGCCGTGCTTTCTTCTTCTTGTCCGCCGCATAGGCAACGCCGCTTATGAGGACCAGTGCAACGCCGATGGTGATTAAAGCCTTGACCGTTTGTTTCATCATGGATCTCCACGGTTCGTCGGATGAAGATGCACTCCTTTCGTCAAATGATACTACCTTATCGGCAAAATGCATCACCACAACACGAAAAAACCCCGGCGGGACCTGCCGGGGTTCTTCTATCATCGCAAAAAGCGCGGTATCGTTACACTGCCGAATTGAATTCGCTCAAATCGTAGGGATCGTGACCCGGTTCGTCCGCGTTGTGAGAAAATTTAATCTCATCCCGTAGACGCGTAATCGCTTGAATTGCATGGAGGATCAGCGAACCCGCATGGGTGTCGTAACTCTCTTCGTAGGCTTCCTCCAGGGCCTGCAGCGCCGTGGTGGCGTAAGACCGAGGGTCGGGAAAAGAACCCGGCATAATTCAACCTCCAGTTTTAATCGTAGTAAAAATTTTATACTCTATCTAAAACAAAAAATCAAAGGATTATCCGGCACGGGCGACCATGGGCTTTGTGCCTTCTGCGGATTTGATGCACCAGAAATGGCCTGTGGGTAGCGGTGTGAGAGTCTCCCGAAACAGGAAAAGCCGCCCGACGGTGCAGTCCCGTCCGTGGCGGCTTTATTGACGATATCATCGCATGGCGCCTTTCCTCATAGTGTTCACGAAAACAGACTCCGCCTCGTGTCCCGTCAGGAAAATGCTTTCTCCATGGGTGCATATCCCGTGGAAATTGCGTGATTATGCCGGCCAGTTATCTTCTGTTATAAGATGACCGAGGAAGGGGTAAATATCTTCAGGCTGTTGAGTGTTCGTGAAGACCTTGTTGTACGACGGGTAGAGAGGCCAATAGGTCTTTCCTGCATAGATGGAATATATGCCGATGGTTTTTTTCCTCAGCAGATTGGCCATGTGGAGAAGCCCCGAGTCGTTGCCGCAAAAACCTCGCGAGTAGTGAAGCAGGGCGGCAATTTGATCAAGGGACAGCTTCTTGCGCAGGTCCTGCATATAGGGTCGCTCTGGCAGGGGGGGCTGATCCTGCAGCCCGACAAAGACGCTTTCCACGCCATGGTCGTTATAAAGCTTCTCCGCCACATCGAAGAAACCGTCCACATGCCAACGTCTCTTACTGGCATGTTTCCTGTTGTACGCCGCCTCCATGCAAAACACCACATAGTCGGATGCCAGCTGTCGAGCGTTGTCGAAGTAGTGCGTGTCAACCGACAGGGTTGTGCCGCCGTACCGGAAGTCATCCTTTATCTGAGCGGCAGAAAAGCCGAGTTCGAGACAGATGCCGAAATGGCCCAACGAAAAAGCCGGCAGCGAACATCCGTTGCTCAGGAAGTCTTGCAGATCGCCGGGCATGACCTCGTTCAGCTTTGTCCCGTCGAGAAAGGGGAAGTCGGAGGTATACCTCACGAGCTTTTTATTCGGCAGACGGAGCCCATAGCTCGCTTTTGCCCGGTAGCCGATGTTCTTGCTCGTTGTGGAGAGAAAAAATGCCTTGTCAGGTGGGTTTACCCATGACAAAAGCTTGCTGGTGAGGTCAAAGAGCTTGAACTGGCACAGGTCTAGATCCAATGCGCCAAACAAGCCGACGAGAGGGAAATGGGAAAAAACCGTTATCTCGACCGGTTCTTTCGGGTATTTTTTATAGAGTTGATTCAGGCACAGGAGTGCCGGTAACGCGAGGATCGAATCGCCTATGCGGTTTGGCAGAATTATGTGGATTTTAGTGGTCATGGATTACGAGAGTTGATAGTCGGTGGAAGGCATTGAACAAGATCATCTAGCTGCCCGACGTGGCACTTCCGATACACGAAAGCCGCCCGACGATGCAGTCCCGTCCGCGGCGGCAGTAGGCAAAGACATTTTTCGTGCCGCTCTTCCTGAAATAACGTTATCAAAACATATCCCGTGGCTCTTTCCCTGTCAAGAAAAAGCTTGGCCGACGAGCTGCCCGCTTGCATGTGGCGCTATGTAGCCGTGAACCTGCTCCCGCAGTACTCCTCCCCTTTGACCATCGTCACCCCGTGATCCGCATTGGCCACCGCATGACGGAGGATGTGGAACACGGCCTCGACCTCGTCTGGTGCACCGATGGCGGCGGCCACCTCGGCGGCGGAGCATGCTTTGCCGCTTTCCCGCAGACAGGCGAGCACCTTTCCCTGGAGCGCGAGCACCGCGCCGGCCGCCTTCTTCCCCGCCTCGACCCCCGGCTGGTTGTAGGCATTGATGTTGACGAGGCTCGCATACAGCCCGACCGCCCGCTCGTACAGGGCGATCAGGACGCCGACGGTTCGGGCGTCGACCGTGTCCACGGTGATGGTGATCGACTCCCGGCCGTTCTCGTACAGCGCCCGGCGGGTCCCCTGGAGGAACCCCGAGAGGTAGTCGCCGCTCGTCACCCCCGGCTCCACTTCCATCGAATTCCCGTCGCGGTCCCGGAGCACCTCGATGAAGGTGACGAAGAAGTTAGCCACCCCCTCCCGGAGTTGCTGCACGTAGGCGTGCTGGTCGGTGGACCCCTTGTTGCCGTAGACGCTGATCCCCTGATCGACGCGTCGGCCGTTGAGGTCGAGCCGCTTGCCCAGCGACTCCATGACGAGCTGCTGGAGGTAGCGGCTGAAAAGCAGGAGGCGGTCCTTGTAAGGGAGG